>JBCCNE010000023.1:0-20466 GCA_039026015.1 Cyanobacteria bacterium P01_C01_bin.70
CGGCCAAAGAGGCATTAGCCATTCTGCGGACCGATCATGACCACACGGTAATTAGGGCGGCCATGGAACCGCTGCTAGAAGAATAGTCACCTCCGAGAGGCTCTCCTGAAATCACCCTCTTGGGGGAATGACTCTAGCCCAATCCTTTAGCTAAGCTTCAGAGCATGCTAAAGGTAGTATGGCGGCAAAAAAGTCTAGGGTTTTCGTGTACTCCGTTACATAAATTTACTTCTGTCGTGGCATGATGATTTGAACTTTAAGGATGCTCGCTAACGGTGTTGTCGAATGAATAAGGAGGCTGTTATGGCTGAAATTCCCAAAGGTGGTCAAATGTTGTGGAAGCTTGTCGGCGACGATCGCGTTCTGCACTTGCGACATACCCCTTCAGAGCCTTGGCGTTATTACGAAGAATTTCCGGAGTATATCAAGCCTGATCCCGAGGGGTTTTCCAAGGGCATCGCCACGTTTATGGCCTTGCTGAAGTTAGAGTGGACGACTGTGAAATCATAGCTGCGCCTCCATACTTTCATTTCCGTCCAGAGTTAACTTCTAGTGGTGTGGCACCGATGAAAATGACGACCCCAGTTTCTAAGATTGCTTTAGAAAACCTCGCAGATAACTTCTTTCAAGCCTCTACGGGAAGCTGGAAATCGCAGCGTCGCTACTACACGCTCAAGAGCGGTGAGGCGCAAGAAGTTGTCAGTTCCTTGACGGTTCAAGCGTTAGCGCCAGGGTGTGACGCACTGCGTCAGTTGGCCCTAAAGCATCAACTAACCGACGAGTTGGCCTTAACTTGTGGGGCATTAACGACGTGGGAAAGCAACTATGTTGGCCCTGGTTCCAAGCAAACCAGCGGTTCAACGGTTTTTGGCGTAAAGGGGAATCAGCTATATCGCGATCGCGGTTTTTCCACCCCCAAGCCCATCATTGCTAAGTTTTCCATGCCCGATGCCCAAACGATGTGCTTGCGCACTGAATACAGCGGCAACGTATTCGAAGAAGAAGTCAAACTTATCGGCAGTCAATACCGTACCCGCCAGACCATCATTTCTCGCGCCGGCAAAGAGGTCATGATTGGTCAATATCTAGAAACCAGAGTCGAATAAACGTTGCCCCCTATATCAGGCTGACCGCTTCAGGCTGGCTCTTGTTGTGGTGCGGGTCAAGGGATGCATCGCCTCTAGCTGCTCAGCAGGATGACTGAGTATGACTGCCTTCAGGGCCTCAGTGAGGCCCTGAACTAGAGAGAAATCGGCTCCAGCGATACTTTCAAATTCTTGGAAAGCGGCATTTGTCAGATCAGCGGCTCGCAGGTCAACTCCCATTAAGTTGACGCCATTTAAGCGGACATTCCGTAAGCAAGCTCCCGTCAAAATCGCTCGTCGCAGATCAGCCTGCACCAACCGGGCCCCTTTGAGGTTGGCCCCAGTTAGATCAGCCCCTCCTAGATAAGCTCCCAGCAAATTAGCTCCCTGTAAATCAGCGTGGCGCAGGTTTGCCGTGTTTAGGGCCGCACCGTTTAGGTTGGCTCCGGGACCGATCGCCCCTAACGATTTATACGCAAACCCTTCAGGAAAAACCGTCTGGCTGTCATAGCGGGCGCCCTTCAACTGCGCATCGGTCAGTTCGGCGGCACTCAGATCAGCACCGCTAAGGTCAGCTCGATAGAGGCAAGCCCCTTTGAGATTGGCCCCTACCAGGGAAGCTTGCCTGAGACTGGCTCCTCTCAGGTCGGCTTCCGCCAAATTTGCCCCGCTGAGCTGAGTCTCCTTGAAATTCACCTTAACTAAGATGGCTTTTGGCAGTATGGCCTTTTGCAGAGCCAGTCCGTGGAAGTTGAACTGGTAAAAATCCCCTTCGCTCAGGCTTTCTCCCGCTTGAACGGCGGCCAAAATTTCTTCAGGTGTGGTTGAAGTGTTGACAACTAACATGCTTGATGGACGAAGAACTTGCAACATTCTCCTGCCTGCGCATTGTACCTTCCTAAGGAGCTAGGAAAGATTTTTCGATCAGGGGTCGACCATCACCGCATTCCCCAAAATTGGAGAATACACGGGGGCCTACGGACTCCTAGGGGCTGTCATCATTTAGCGGTCAAGCCTTAATGCTGACAGCGGTTCAGCCCCTAGCTAATTTTAAGAAGCGGGCGCGGCAATGCTTATACCGCAGGCATTCTGGATCTAATTGATGACGCGTCCTAAATCTAGCTTTAAAAATTTAGTATCAAAAATAAAAGCCAAGGGTTTTGCACTTAATTCGCAATTAAATTAAGTGTTCTTTCAAAGAGGGCATCGGGTTTAGGACTTTTCTTCAACGGCTTAGTCTTGAGCGTTTACGAAGCCACACCCCGGACAATTGAACAATGACGTCCAGGGCTAAACATAAATGTCCGTTTCTGGTCTCCGGTGAGTTTCTGGACAGTATCTTTGACGATCGCTTCGACAGATGCGGGGCGGGCCACAGGCACATCAAGACTCCAGAAACTCTTAATCGGGATGAGGAAGCCCGATTTATGGACAACTCCTTAAAGCAAAATCCCAAAGCAGGGCAGTGTTAATCTCGAAAAACTTCGTTACATTAGCTACCTAAAAATTAAAGAATCAAAACAACTTCGTAACAATTCTGCATGGCATCTCATAAAGTTGGAGAGCAGTTAGGTCTACTCAGAGTCCATCGCTAATGTCATCTGAGCAAAAAGTTTTGGACAAATCTAGAGTTTTTGAGCTCCCTTTTTGGAATGCGGTGATGGACTTTCATCCATTAACGGCTTCCGGGCAGACTAAGCTACCCAAAATTCTGGATCGGATGGCAGCTCAACCCGGTGCAGCTTGCGTGTTAGCTCTGTATCGTCGTCAGGTAGTGGGCATTGCGACGCGGCATGATCTCGTACAAGCGATCGCTCAAAATTCTGAGTGGTCCCAGCTGCGGCTGGCGCAAGTTATGACGCGCTCGGTGATAACCGTGCCACAGTCGGATTTGCCGTCAGACTTGTCGGCGATCACCCTTTTCCTCAAGCAATTTGCGCGCCATCAAATTAGCTACCTGCCGGTTGTGGATGAGGACAATCAGCTGCTCGGTTTGCTTGATGAAACCCGCCTGTTGCGAGCCCTAAATTTGCCGACACTACACGCTTCGCAAGCTATCGACCCGGTGGCGACAGCTAAGCGCTCTACCCACCGTGAGGAATTACGTCGTCAGCATCAGCGTGCTCAACTATTTGCCGAAATTACGCTCAAAATTCGTCAGTCGTTACAGCTTAAAGAAGTTCTCCAAACGACTGTCAATGAAGTGCAGCGACTCCTCGATGCGGATCGGGTGTTAATTTATCAGGTCTTACCGGATGGGACCGGCAAACCGATTAGTGAAGCCGTTGTCGCTCCCTATGAAGCTATTTTAGGGTTTTCCTTTCCCGAAGAGGTCTTCCCAGAAGAGTATCAGACGCTTTACGCCCAAGGGCGGGTGCAGGCGATTACCGATGTCCATGCCCCTGACTCAGGGCTGGCTGAGTGTTTGGTGGAATTTATTGAGCAGTGGGGCATTCAATCAAAGTTGATTGTGCCGATTGTGCATCCGCTCAAGCCAGAACAGTCGGTGGGCAATGCGCCCCTACGTAATCATCTGTGGGGATTGCTCATCGCTCATCAATGTCGCAGTCCTCGACGATGGAGCGAGTTTGAATTAGAGCTGATGCAGCAGCTCGCCGACCAGATCAGCATCGCTCTTTCCCAGGGGCAAATGCTGGAATATTTAGAAGAACGGGTCAGACTGCGCACGGCGGAGTTAACCCAGGCAAATCGGGCCCTGCACCGAGAAATTCAAGACCGTAAACAAGTTGAAGCAGCACTCCGGCAGAGTGAAGAGCAGTTGCGCCTGATTACGAACAATTTGCCCGTTCTAATTGCCTATGTTGATCGCCATCAGCGCTATCGGTTTAACAACCAGACCTATCAGCACTGGTTCGGGCAGGCTCCAACCGAGATTTACGGTAAGTCGATCAAAGCGGTAATGGGGGCAACTTACTATCGCACCATCCAGACTTACATCAAAACCGCGCTGAACGGTCATCAGGTGACCTATGAGAGTGAATTCACCCTCAAAGATGGCCGCTGTCATTCAGTCAGTGTGACCTACATTCCCCATGTTGAAGTGACAGATACGACCTCCTCGCAAATTAGAGGCTTTTTTGCGCTCACGACTGATATCAGCGATCGCAAAGCCATTGAACGGATGAAGGATGAGTTTATTGCCGTCGTTAGCCACGAATTGAGAACCCCGCTCACCTCAATTCATGGTTCGCTCAAGCTGATGGCAACGGGGCGTTTGGGCCAGTTATCGACCGAAGGTCAGCAGATGCTGGAGGTGGCTGACGAAAACACGGATCGTCTCGTGCGTTTGGTCAATAACGTTCTCGACCTGCAGCGGATAGAGTCGGGGGAAGTCACGATGGACGCCCAGGCTTGCGACGCCGCCGACTTAATCGAACAG
Source organism: Cyanobacteria bacterium P01_C01_bin.70 (assembly GCA_039026015.1). GTDB lineage: Bacteria > Cyanobacteriota > Cyanobacteriia > Phormidesmidales > Phormidesmidaceae > Halomicronema. Next base: position 4,486 of record JBCCNE010000023.1, read on the forward strand.
GGGGTTGAAGCCATGCAGGCGATCGCTCAAGAGCATGATATTGAGCTCCAAACCCAATCAGATGCCATTTCGATCTGGGCCGATCCCGATTACATTGTCCAAACAATAACCAACCTGATTAGCAACGCCATCAAGTTTTCCAACTCTGGTGACGTTATCCGCTTGGCTGTCCGCTCTAACTTTGAACCAATCCTGCCATCTCACCTGTCTGATACTGTCTTACATCGCTATCGAGCGGCCCCTGCCATGGCTCTTTTTTGTGTCCAGGATTATGGCCAGGGCATTCCTGCTGACAAACTCAACAGCATCTTTGAGCGCTTTCAGCAGGTTGACTCTTCTGATTCTCGGAAGAAAGGGGGCACCGGTCTGGGGTTAGCCATCTGTCGCAAAATCGTTGAGCAGCATGGCGGCCAGATTTGGGCTGAAAGCCAGATGGGAGTGGGCAGCTGTTTTTATTTCACCGTTCCTCTCCATGCCACCGAGTTGGTGTAAACGCTATGCCATCGAAATGTGTCCTCGTTATTGATGATGAAGAGTCTATCCAAAAGGTCGTTCGCTTGAGTCTGAAAATGGAAGCTAGTTGGGAAACGATTACGGCATCCTCGGGTCAAGAGGGGATTTGCCAAGCGGAAAGGCACCAGCCAGATGCCATTCTGCTAGACGTCATGATGCCTGAGATTGACGGTATTGCCACCTTCGAAACACTGCATGAAAATCCTCAAACTCAGTCTATTCCCGTCATCTTGTTAACCGCTAAAACCGGCACATCAGAAAAACGGCTGTTTCAGAAAATCGGTGTGGCTGGAGTTATTACTAAACCCTTTAATCCTCTAACCCTCGCGAGTCAAGTTGCGAGGCTGCTGGGTTGGTCTATCTAAGGGGGTTACGATGAGAGTGTTACTGGTTGATGATGATAATGCCTTGGTGGCGCTGTTAACCCAGCAGTTGGCGGCCCAGAATTATATTGTGGATCGAGTCGCCGATGGCGAAACCGGTTGGGCTTACAGTTCCACGTTTGACTATGACTTGATCATCTTAGATTGGATGCTGCCGCAGTTGGACGGTATCCAACTTTGTCAACGGTTGCGCAGTCAAGGCTATGGCGTGCCAATTTTGTTGCTCACAGCCAGAGACGAGCAAACTGACAAAATTAAAGGACTCGAGGCCGGGGCTGATGATTACATGATTAAGCCCTTCGACACTGCCGAGTTACTCGTGCGCATTCGGGTGCTGTTGCGACGAACGCTCACTGAATCAGCCCCCTTTTTGAGTTGGGGGGATCTATGCCTCGATCCGATAAGTTGTCAGGTCACATATCAAGAAAAGCCGGTGTCGCTGACGGCTAAGGAATATTCCTTACTTGAGTTATTTTTACGCCACAGCCATCAAGTCTTTAGTGCTAATACGCTGCTGGATCGGATTTGGTCGTCGGAAGAATTTCCCAGTGAAGCCACTGTCCGTTCACACATTCGGGGTTTAAGGCGCAAGCTTAAGGGGATGGGAGCTCCCCCTGATTTAATTGAGACTGTGCATGGATTGGGGTATCGCCTTAAGACTCAAGTCCTGGTACCCAGGGTTGAAAGTTGCTCAATTCATCCAACCCAGACTGAGCGCCAAAGCCGCTATTTAGAAGGCATTATCCAAACCTGGAAGGCCCATAAAGGCGAGAGTCTAGAACGTTGGCATTATCTCTCAAAGATTACTCAAACCCTCAAAGAGCGAAATCTGAGTGAGCAGCAGCAAACTCAAGCCCTGCGAATGGCCCATAGCCTGGCCGGAACCTTAGGGACCTTTGGCTTGATGGAAGGCTATCGCTTGGCGCTGCAGATAGAAGAGCTTTTACAGTCAAAGACCCTATTTTCCTCAGCGCAAACGTCTCAATTACAGGCTTTAGTAACCACATTAGGGCACGCGCTGGATGAGTCACCACAGCTTGTCTGTCCCCTCGAAGAGACGCCACCGCTGCCACGGATTTTAATGGTTGATGTGAATGATGCATCCTACATTCAGCAGCTGATGGCGCTGGCTGTGGCCGAGGGCCTTGAAACGACGGTGGCCGCTTCGATTGAAACCGCATCCCAACTCTTAGGCATAGAGTCATCGCCTCCAACCGTCGGCCCAACTGCTGATTTACCGGATTTGGTGATGGTCAATCTCGTTGCCGGTAAAGCTGATGCCGTAATGGATGAGCCGATTTTGCAAAGGTTGTTGCGGTTCATCACTAAACTGACGCAGCAATGGCCTGAGCTGCCTGTGCTGGTGGTTACGCCCCAGGCAGACTTCGGTAATCGCCTAAATCTGATTCGTCGGGGCGGCGCGATGGTGCTTGAGTATCCCGTGGTGCCGGCCGAAATCTTAGAGTTTATGGCTCAGACAACTCACCACGGCTATCGCCTTAGCAAAATCATGATGGTGGATGATGATGCTCACTACCTAAAACAAGTGATCCACTTATTACAGCCCTGGGATTTTCAGATTACGCCTCTGGTCAATCCTCAACGTTTTTGGATGCTCTTTAACCAAATCATGCCCGACATGGTAATTCTGGATATTGAAATGCCTCATATTGATGGATTTGAGCTGTGTCAGGTGCTCCGCAGCCATCCTCAATGGCAACATTTGCCAATCATTTTTTTGAGCATTCATGCTGATCCGGCCAAGCAGGAACGTGCTTTTGCCTTAGGCGCTGATGATTACATCACTAAATCCATTCAGGGAAAACACTTGGCTCGTCGGTTGCTGAATCGATTGCAGCGATCGCAGGCGTGTCTCCGCTGGCAGCAGACGGCCGCAGTGGTTGGCTAAGGGGGGCTGGTTTTCTTGGCACAGGGACTGGGCTTCTCATAAGCGATTTAATCATTTAGATGCTTGGCCGCAGGCGATCGGTCCCTCAGCCTGCACGGGGTTTGCACACGGGTAAGGCAAGGTGAGGAATAAAAGTAACCCGATAAGCACCATGGTTCAGCCTCGTTCCCGTTCCTTGCGCGAGCAACAACACCCCTTAATTCGCCAGTTAGCCAATGCTATTGAAGCGACTTGGCATAGTCAATTAACGACCCATGCCTACGAAGCCCCAGCCGATCTGGGCTACGTAGAAGGCACCCTCGAGGGTGAACGACTCATTATTGAAAATTACTGCTATGAGACTCCTCAGTTTCGGAAACTCCATCTAGAACTCGCTAAAGTCGGCAAGCATCTGGATATTCTTCACTGTGTAATGTTTCCTCACGTGGATTTCCATTTGCCCATTTTCGGAGCTGATATTGTGGCTGGTCGTGGGCTCATCAGCGCCGCCATTGTTGATTTATCACCCGTTTCACCCAAGCGATCCTTGCCTGTGGACTACGATGAACGCCTCAGGCTATTGCCTCCCTTACAGTTTGCCAAGCCTCGCAACTTACCACCCTGGGGGGATATTTTTTCAGAGTTTTGCCTGTTTATACGTCCAACCAACCATCAGGAAGAAATTGCTTTCTTTAAACAGGCTATTCAATATTTATCAATCCACTGTCAACTTGCCTGTAAGGCAGTTCCGATTGATTCCTTTGAAGAACAGATATTAATGGTGGAAGGACAGCGACGATATTGTTTACAACAACAGCAAAACGACAAAACTCGCCGCATTCTAGAGCAAGCTTTTGGGGCCGAATGGGCTGATCGGTACCTGCAAAATATGCTGTTCGACTATGTCGAAGATGCTCCAAACAGAGAGACTGTAACAAAAGGTAAACCTCTCTAAGATTCAGATCACCCCTTGTCAACCTACGCAAGGTTACTGCTGCAAGGGATTCAGCGATTGTAAATGTTCCGACACAGAGTTTTGCACAGTATCTGCACAATCGAATTGATTAAATCAGGTCATTGGTTCAAAAGGCTTGAGCTCTGATATTCAAACTATCAGAGCTCAATTATCTCAGAATGCGATGGTCGGTGTTTTAGTGACCGTATTGCAGTCCTAACACTCTCCCATTTTGAGGCCTGTTGTGCAGTGGTGTTTTGCTTAGTCGGTTTCTTACTGTTTAGAGGCCTGCTCTCCCCTCTTACGACGTAAGAATTTGATTTGAACGGCTTAGTTAAAGTGCCTAAAACCATAACTATTGCTGCTTGAACCAGTTTTACTTGCGTGTTCAGAAGTAGGAGATTCGTTTTTCATGTTCGACGCTTTTACAAAAGTCGTTTCCCAAGCCGATGCGCGGGGACAATATGTCAGCAATGACCAAATTAGTGCCTTAGGCCAATTTGTGGCAGAGGGAAATAAGCGCATGGATGTCGTTAATCGACTGACCAGTAATTCATCCGCGATCGTTTCCAGTGCGGCTCGGGCTTTATTTGCCGAACAACCTCAATTGATTTCTCCGGGAGGAAATGCCTACACCAGCCGTCGTATGGCTGCCTGTCTGAGAGATATGGAAATTATTCTGCGTTATGTGACTTATGCCGCTTTCGTTGGGGATGGCGGTGTGATGGACGATCGCTGTCTGAATGGCTTACGGGAGACCTACACGGCTCTAGGTGTGCCCGGTGCTTCGGTAGCAGAGGGTGTCAACAAGATGAAAGATGCGGCGATCGCGATCGCGAATGATCGCGCTGACATTACCCAGGGCGACTGTAGCTCCTTAATGGCTGAACTCAGCAACTATTTTGATCGAGCCGCTGCCGCTGTTGGCTAAGCCTCAACCTAGATCACGTCCGAAATTTGCAAATTTAGAGTTTTCCCTAAGCAAGACTGGAGCTCTGGATGTGGTCAAAGGATAAGTTCAAATCTTTGTTGATATTTCTTCTGTAAACTTTTTAGCGAGATTTTGCACCATGAAAACCCCCATGACTGAAGCAGTCGCCACGGCCGATTCCCAAGGTCGTTTCCTCAGCAGTACTGAACTGCAAGTTGCTTTTGGTCGTTTTCGTCAGGCTCAAGCTGGTTTAAACGCAGCTCAATCCTTAACCCAAAATGCTGATGCTCTGGTCGATGGAGCCGCCCAGGCCGTTTATCAAAAGTTTCCTTACACCACCCAAATGCAAGGCAACAATTATGCTTCAACGCCTGAGGGCAAAGCCAAATGTTCTCGGGATATTGGCTACTATCTGCGCATGGTGACCTACTGCCTCATTGCCGGGGGGACAGGTCCCATGGATGATTACCTGATTAACGGGATTGCTGAGATTAATTCCACATTTGAATTGTCTCCCAGCTGGTATGTAGAGGCTCTCAAATATATCAAAGCCAGCCATGGGCTGAGTGGAGACGCGGCGGTTGAAGCTAATTCCTATCTGGACTATGCCATCAATGCCTTGAGCTAACTGCTAGAAGCTAGAAGTCAGGAGTTGGGAATCAGAATTTGGCACTCTAGCGAGTTTTTTCTTGGCTCCTGACTCCTGGACTTTATGCCAGACATAATTTCCCAATCTAAATACTTCCCTAATTTAATAATTGATGTCAGCCTGAGGAATTTAACATGACGAGTACAACGTCAGCAAGGCTACTAGGATTTGAACCTTTCGCCCAATCTGCTCCCATTGAATTACGAACTAAACCCACTGAAGCAGATATTCAAGCTGTGATTTGGGCTACCTATCGCCAGGTATTTGGCAATGACCATTTGATGCAGTCAGAGCGCCTCATCAGTGCTGAATCAATGCTCAAACAAGGGTATATCAGAGTTCGTGATTTTGTTCGTGTTTTAGTTTTGTCAGAGCTATATAAACAAAAATTCTTTTACGATACCCCTCAGGTACGTTTTATCGAACTCAACTTCAAGCACTTACTTGGACGGGCTCCCTATGATGAAGCGGAGATTTCTGAGCACGTTAATCTCTACATAAAGCAGGGTTATGAAGCTGAAATAAATAGCTATCTTGACTCGGCCGAGTACCAAGAAAATTTCGGCGACCAAATTGTTCCTTATTACCGGGGATTTGCCACTCAAAAAAGCCAAAAGACCGTTGGCTTTGTCAGAATGTTTCAGCTTTATCGAGGATATGCTAGCAGCGATCGCGCTCGGGTAACTCACAAAAAAGCCTGCCTCACGACTGATCTGGCCCGTAATACGGCGAGCCCCTTAAGAGCATCGACTCTGAATAAAGAACTGCTGGGAACCACCGGCGGCGGCCGCGAACAACTGTATCGGATTCGGGTTTCTCAAGCTGCCAGTGGAAAGACTCCGCAAATTCGCCGTGGCATTCAGGAATACCTCGTTACCTATGAGCAATTGTCGCCAACCCTACAGCGTCTTAATCAACGCGGTAGCCGCATTGTTGACATTACGTCAGCTTAAGCAAACGCATCAGTGATCAGTTGCTGGTTATTGATTACTCAGTGTTTTGTTAATAGGAAACAGAGGGTTGATTTCTTGATCAATTCAAAACTCATCATTCAGAACCCTTCTAAACAAACACCAATAACTAACCACTCAAGGAGATAAATCTGTGGCGATTACTGTAGAAGCTTCTCGTCTAGGGACAATCCCATTTACAGAGCAGAGCCCTGTAGAATTACGTCCCAACGACTCGCCTGAAGATATACAAGCTGTGATTGATACTGTCTATCGTCAGGTCTTAGGAAATGAGTACTTAATGCAGTCAGAGCGGCTGATTGAGTTAGAGTCTTTTCTAAATAACGGCTCTTTAACGGTTAGAGACTTTGTGCGTGCTGTGGCTAAGTCAGACTTGTACAAGACTAAGTTTTTGTACCCTAACTTTCAAACCCGTTTCATTGAGTTAAATTTCAAACATTTATTGGGGCGAGCCCCCTATGATGAAGCTGAAATTTCTGAGCATGTAAATCGCTACATGCAACAAGGCTACGAAGCCGAAATTGATAGCTATCTTGACTCAGTGGAATATCTAGAAAACTTTGGTGATTACGTCGTGCCTTACTGCCGAGGATTCACCACCCAGACAAGCCAGAAAACCGTTGGCTTTGTCAGAATGTTTCAGCTCAGTCGCGGGTATGCCAGCAGCGATCGCGCTCAAATGGGCAATAAAAAGGGATGCCTCGCCACTGAACTCGCTTGTAACCTAGCGAGTCCTGTGAGAACACCAACTTTTGGGCAAGAACTGCGAGGCTCAACTGTTGGCCAGCAAGAGCGACTATACCGAATTCGGGTCTTTCAGGCCGCTGCCGCTAGTGGACGAAAACCTCAAATTCGCCGAGGGATTCAGGAATATCTGGTTACCTACGAGCAGCTGAACCCAACCTTGCAGCGCCTTAATAAGCGCGGCTACCGCATTGTCAATATTACTTCGGCTTAAGGAGATTTTCAGGAATAAAAATACCCACACTGCAGTGCGTTATACTGCTTTGAAACGAAGCCGTGCTTAGCAGGCTATAACAGCACCTACAACCGGCAAATTCTTTCCTGGAAATTTCCTAGGTAACTTTATTTTACCTTAGCTTGTTATTGGTTCCTGGTTGTGCGTTGCTTTTCGATGGTCAATTCTGGATGGCTGATGGTTAATAATCTGTTGTTTGATCAATTGATTATGAACTATCGACTACCAACTAAGAACCAATAACTCATAACCAACAATGAATAACCAAGAGCTAATAACTAAAAGAAAGGAGATAAATCTGTGGCGATTACTGTAGAAGCACCTCGCCTAGGGGTCAGTCCGTTTGCCGAACAGAGCCCCGTAGAACTTTTTCCAAAAGCCTCTACCGACGATACTCAAGCCGTTATACGTGCCGTTTATCGGCAGGTTTTGGGTAATGATTACTTGATGCAGGCAGAGCGTTTGGTTGCACTAGAGTCTCTATTGACCACGGGCTCTTTAACCGTAAGGGATTTTGTCCGGACCGTTGCTAAGTCAGAATTGTACAAGAACAAGTTCTTATACTCGAGCTTTCAAACTCGGGTGATTGAATTGAACTTCAAGCATCTGTTAGGGCGGGCTCCCTACGATGAAGCTGAAGTTATTGAGCATCTTGATCGCTATCAAAATGAAGGCTTTGATGCTGATATTGACTCTTACATTGACAGTGAAGAGTACAGCGATAACTTTAGTGACAACATTGTTCCTTATTATCGAGGTTTCAACACTCAAACGGGTCAAAAAATTGCTGGATTTACCCGGATGTTTAGCTTGTATCGTGGGTATGCCAATAGCGATCGCTCACAGATTGCTGGTCGTCAGTCTCGTCTTGCTTCAGAACTTGCTCAGGGCAGCACATCGGCAGTGGTGCCACCGTCCGGAATCGATAGTCAAGGTTGGGCATACCAGGCGTCTAAGAAAGGGACTGTCTCTACTCGTGCATTTGGGCGAGCGAGTTCAACAGCAGAGCGTGGCAGTCTCTATCGCATTGAAGTTGCTGGGCGGCGTTTCCCAGGGTATCCCCGCATTCGTCGCAGTAACTGCGTTTTGATAGTGCCCTACGAAGACTTATCTCGAACCTTGAAACAAATTAATAAAACCGGAGGCCGTGTGGCCAGCATTACTCAGGCTTAAGAGTCTTGCGAGCTTGTGAGGTTAATTCTGCCTACAGCGTTTCTGAAGCTATTGGTTCACCTTACCAAGCTAAGAAATGCTGTATGGCAGCCACACATTGCATCTAAGGTGCAAAAATGTGCGCTCTCAGAAGTCGGTATAAGCTACTGCTGCCAAGTCTGGAGTTTTTACCTAAGCCAATACCAAATCGATAGCGCCGCCGTTATTCACAGGATCAGCGTCGGCTAGGGCGCGTCATCAATTAAACTCGGAAGCCTTGCGGCATGGGCATTACCGCGCCCGCTCCGCAAAAATAGCTAGGGGCTGAACTGCTCTCAGCATAAGAGTTCAGGCTCTAAATAATGACAGCCCCTAGCTATACACGAAATGATTAATAAGAGGTATCAATCATGTTAGGCCAATATGCAACGAGTCCAGCATCCAGCGTCGATAGTCGGATTTTTGTGTACGAGGTCACTGGCTTAGCCGAAAATGAACTGACGGTTGGCAACCAATTTTCCATCCGCAGTAGTGATAGCCAGTTTATTCAGGTTCCTTTTCACCGCATGAATGAAGTGATGCGACGGGTTACCCTTTTAGGTGGAGAAATTGTCAGCATTCAACCGATTAGTTCGATAGATCAGCAGGACTGACCATCAAGACTAACCGGGATAGGAAGAATATCTTGATTGTGCGATCGCGCTTCCATCACTCGATGAACTACGAGCCAATGGTTTTGCCCTGTTAGAACGATTGCTTCCAGCCATGGCGGCAAGCAGCGCCCTAGTTCACATCTGTGGGCTCATCGGTCAGTCATCAAAAAACTGCTCAAAAGCAGCACTTGCCGCCGCCTTATGGCACTAACTGTGGATAAATCAGCGGATATCCTGCTGTTTTTAGCTTTTGATTGCTGACGCGCAAGTTTTTGACGGCTTGCGCCGGTTGAGATTCGTCCCATCGCACGGGCGGTAGTTGATGCTGAGTACAGACTAGTCGCACCTGCTCACGCACAGTCATCACGCTGTCGTCAACAACGTTGTAGATACCGGACAGCCGATTGGCCCGGGCAAACTCGATGGCCCCAATAATATCGGCTAAATGAATCCAGTTAATAATGCGATCGCCTTTGCCTGGCAGGGTTTTGTCCGCCAATCCCCCATAGCGCTTCAGCAGCTCACGACCCGGCCCATAAATGCCGCCTAAGCGCAAAATACATGCCCGCTGGTCTTGGCAATCCGCCTGCAGCAAAGTCTGTTCTGCTTCCTGAAGGATTTGTATTCTCTCAGTTGCAGGGACAATCGGAGTCGTTTCATCCACCCAAGCCCCTTGGTGATCGCCGTAAATCGAGCAGCTACTGAGGTAAATCACCTGCAGGGACTGCTGCACCGAAGCCATCACCTTGGCCAAATTACGAGCTACTGGTAGATAGGTCGCAGCATACACTGTGGGATCGCCGGCCTGAGCGCGAGGCGGGGCCACGCTTACAACCACCGTCTCTTGACCTTGGCTGACCGCCGCTACCGCTGCCGCATCTTCTCCCCGAACAATCGCCGCCCGAGAGAGAACGGCCTGCAGCGTTTTGACTCGCTGCGATGTTGTTGCAGTGCCGGTAACAGCCTGCCCCTGCTGCTGCCAATATTCGGCCAGCGCCGTACCGACATAGCCACAGCCGATGACCGTCAATTTGTCACCCATAAAACGTGGTCAATCCCCTACAAGAGATTTTCAAGGGTCGCTCCCACCACTTGCGGGCTGACGTCCTGCCGCAGTTCCAACAGGGCCGCTTTGGCCTGCGGATCGTTAAAGTGGTGCAGCGTTCTAGCGGCCTGGGCACGCAGCATGGGAGCCTCGGCGATCACCGCCTCCAACAGGATTGATAAGGCTGCCGTTTCGTAGGCAGTACCGGAGAGTTGAGCCAAGCTGGCGATCGCGTTGTACTGCACCGCCAACTCGTCGTCTTCCCACCCCCAGCGACACAGTTGAATAATGGCGTCGGGCGGTGCCCCTTCCAAAGCGGCAAAAATGCTTTGCCGCACCAGCCAATGAGTATTTTGCTCGAACAACTGCACCAGATGAGGGACCGCGCGATCGCCATACTTTTCGAGAGAATTCGCGGCCTCCGCCACCACATTAGGGTCCCGATCGGTACCGATTAGCGTCAGCAGAGCTTCAAACCCTTCTTCTGTTTGTTTATATCCCAATCCCATCGCCACAAAGGAGCGAACCACAAACTCTTTGTCGAACATGCGCTGCTTCAACAGAGGCACCACGACTTCTGGCTCGTGCTTTCGCAGCTCAACCATTGCTTTCATACGACTCTGAGGATCGGCACTCTCCAAAAGAGACTGAATATTGGTAAGTTCCATAGTTAAGGAGGGTTGAATTTAACCCTCTTCGACATAATTTACACTTCTTAATGTAAATTACATTTCTTCATGTTGCACGATTAAGCCCATATCACTCTTGGTATCAGTTCTATCTTGCTGCTTTGGCGTCATCTCGCCCACTACAATGCTTAGGCGGGCAACACTAAAGCCTTAATGGCTTTAGTACTATGCATGGATTTAAGCTCAATCGCCACAGATTTTAGGAGAGTGCGCTTTGCTGGTCACGCCAAAAACGATGATGGACTTTTTTCGCAAGAGTGAAGGTGTCTGGTTCACTCAGCGTACCGTTCATCACTTCGATACGGTTGCCGATGAATCGGGGGAATCCAAGCTGCATGTTGGGTTGGTGTCCGCCGATGATCAGCGTGTCCACAGCATTTGCAAAGCCCAGGGAGTCGATCCCATCAAGGCTCATGGGGCCGCCAGCTTTATGTGGCAGCCCCATGAGGACGACGGTAAGCCCAATCCTGAGCAGGCTGCCATCCTGGTGGACATCCCCGATGATGATACGGGGCGTTCGGGAAAACTGCTGCGTAATCAGGGCTATATTGAGAAAATCCCCGTAATCTGTCGGTATTGGTTCGGGATCGACGGCATTCTCACCATTGACACTGAATATGACCAGAATCAGGGACAGGAGCGATGCTGGTTTCTCACCGATGATTTTCGGGTAAGGGTTAGCACAGTGCGCATGCTGAACGGCGTATACCTGATGACCTATTGTTCAGAGCGCCGTCTAGTGTCTGAAAGCGATCTTGAAAATATGCTTCAGCGCAATTTAGCGCGATCGTCTTAATCATCTAGAAGCTGGAATCGCTGCTTTCTAAACTTTTGATTGAGAGCGATCGCGACTCCTGGTACCGATAGGCCGTCCCAAAAATACTCAGCACATTAAGGAAAGTTACGCTCCGACGGGTCTTTATGAAAATCCCTCCGGATATCTTCTAATGTCAGGTCTTAGGATAAGAGCCTTTTACCAATACTCCGATATGTATAAATCTTTTCTCAAGCATTTAGAAACAGAGCTAAATCGGCGGTTTAGCCTGCAGCGTCGCCCAATTCCAGAGGGCTTGGAGCTGCGAGTAAGCAATCCCGAACGCCGTCCTGCCACGATTCAAAGCTGGTGTTATCAGTGCTCTGAATTACGGAAAATTCGTTACACCTACATTGATGCTGGAGACGTTTCTCAGATTCTCAACAGCGTAGTTTATCCCAGCTACCACTATGATTTACCCCTCTTAGGCGTTGATTTTCTCTCGTTTGGCAACGTCAAAAACTTAATCGTGATGGATTTTCAACCTCTATTTCAGGAAAAGACTTACTTAGAAAAGTACACCGCCCCTTTAGAGACGCTGCATGATCGGTATCCTGATCTCAATCAAGGGCTAGCCATGAAGTCCTATGATGCCAATCAGTATTTTTCGAAATACCTGCTGTTTGCCAAAACCGATTCAGAGACGGTGAAAACACGAGTATTTGCGGCATTTAAGGAATATCTGCAGCTTTATTTACAGCTGCTGGATGGGGCTGAGCCTCTGTCCGATGCTGCAGACATTCAACGGGTTTGTCAGGCTCAGAAAGACTATGACCAATACAGTGCGGAGCGCGATCCTGCGGCAGGACTTTTTAAGGGCTATTTTGGCCACGACTGGTCCGAGCGTTTTCTATATGAGTTTTTGTTTGAGGACGCCATTCCGTTAGCTACATCCGTTGGATAACGTGTAAACCACTATGACCCTATATCAACCTTTTTTAGATCACGCTCTGACTGAACTGCAGCAGTCTCTTGATGTGCAACCCTATCCCATTCCAGAAGGGTTTGAGTCCAAACAGGCAGTGACCGGTAAGGGCAAGCGGCAAGTAACTGTTTTGACCACCAGCTATGCCTATCAATCTCCTAAGCTGAGACAGATTCGCGCTGCCCATGTACAGGGAGGCGGCGCCTTTCAAGTTCTCAATTTCGTCATTTTTCCCCGTCTGAGCTATGATTTGCCTTTCTTTGGTGCCGACTTGGTCACGCTACCTGGCGGCCATCTGATTGCGCTGGATATGCAGCCTCTGTTTCGAGAGGATGCCTCCTACCAAGCGAAGTATACTGAGCCAATTTTGCCCATTTTTGAGTCTTTTCAGGCTCATCTTCCGTGGGGCGGGGACTTTCCAGAAGAAGCGCAGCCGTTCTTTTCGCCAGCTTTCCTCTGGACCCGCCCGACTGCAATAAAAGACGTTCAAACCCACGTTTTCCAGGCATTCCAAGCTTATCTCAAAGCCTATCTGGAGTTTGTAGAGCAGGCGGAACCGGTGACTGACCGGACGGCTCTGCAGGCGATTGAGCGATCGCAACTCCGCTATATGCGTTATCGAGCCGAGAAAGACCCGGCTCGGGGCATGTTTAATCGCTTTTATGGCCCAGAATGGACGGAGGAATACATTCACGGCTTCCTATTCGACCTAGAACGTCAGCTTGCCGTAGCGGCTGGGTCGTAACTTGGTCACGAATCCCCTCTTGACGATCCGAGTAGCGACTTCACTTTGCGGTGGAAACCTCATAAATCACTTATTTCTTTACTTTCTGTTACATTTCCGGTCGTTTGTCGCTTTTGGATGAGAGGCTCAAACCCTTGTAGATAGAGATTCGTGCCTATTGCTTTATGAGTTGATAATTCGTAACGGTCAACTGATTCGGCGACATAGTATAAACAGGGAAGTTGAGAGTTGGTTACAGATGGTCGTCTGAATCGAGATGCAGATCTCATTTCCAACCTCTTTAACTTTAAGAAACATGTTAAGAAACATGGATCTCTCTAAGGTTTCTGTCTGTAGAAATGTTAATTGTCTCAATAGTGCCTTACTGGTCCTTAACGATTGAGGGCTTCGTGACGGATTTTCATTGAGATTAAGGATGACTTTCCGCAGTATCGGGAACTTAATCGCATCTAAATAAACCCTTCTGCAAACTCTAAGGAGATTGAGTGAATGTTTGACGCTTTTGCAAAAGTAGTCTCTCAAGCTGACGCCCGCGGTGCCTACTTGAGTGCTGATCAGATTGATGCATTGAGCGCCATGGTTGCTGACGGTAACAAGCGGATGGATTCCGTTAACCGCATTACCAGCAACTCTTCTGCGATCGTAGCCAGTGCTGCTCGTGAGCTGTTTGCTGAGCAGCCTCAATTGATTGCGCCTGGTGGCAATGCTTATACCAGCCGCCGGATGGCAGCTTGCTTGCGCGATATGGATATCATTTTGCGCTATATCACTTACGCGCTTTTTTCTGGTGATGCCAGCGTACTAAACGATCGCTGCTTGAACGGTCTGCGTGAAACTTACGTGGCTCTGGGTACTCCCGGAACTTCCGTGGCGGTCGGTGTTGACAAAATGAAGGATGCTGCCATTGCGATCGTGAGCGATACTTCAGGGATCACTCCTGGTGACTGCTCCAGCCTGGTTTCTGAAATCAGCTCCTATTTTGATACGGCAGCTGCGGCTGTGGCATAGGGCCTGCTTATCCCTTACTGCCACGATTTCAGAATTGCTTCATTTGAGCACGTTCTGCGAATACGACTGAAAATTTGGAGATGTTTGGACAATGAAGACCCCATTAACGGAAGCTGTTGCAACGGCTGACTCTCAGGGACGTTACTTGAGTTCCACTGAGATTCAGACTGCTTTTGGTCGCTTTCGGCAAGCGAATGCCAGTTTGACTGCGGCAAAAGCGTTGACTGAGAAGGCTGATAGCTTAACTTCCGGTGCCGCTCAAGCGGTTTATAACAAGTTCCCTTACACCACTCAGATGCAGGGTCCAGCCTATGCTGCTGATCAGCGAGGTAAGGATAAGTGCGTCCGTGACATTGGTTATTATCTGCGGATGGTTACCTACTGCTTGGTTGTGGGTGGCACTGGTCCCATGGATGATTATCTGATTGCCGGTATCGCTGAGATTAACTCGACGTTTGAGTTGTCTCCGAGCTGGTATGTTGAAGCTCTCAAGTACATCAAAGCGAATCATGGCTTGAGTGGTGATCCTGCTGTTGAGGCAAATTCTTACCTCGACTATGCGGTCAATGCTCTCAGCTAAGCCGATAGCTAAGCTGCTTGTTTTCTAATTACAGAATCTTATCCCTGAGGGATATACAGCAACTGACCATCGTTAGGCGTTGCATATGCCTCAGGGATTTGTTGTGTCAGTCCCCCACTGAGCGATGGTAGCGCGGCGATAATCGCCATTGTTGAAGCGTTAGCTTGACTGATAGCCTGTCAGACCTCTGCAAGAAACTGTTCGATGAATGACCAATTCAATATTCGTGACGATGGTCAACTGACGATTGAAAGCGCGATTGCCAATCTCCAAGGGAGCGATTTGGGTCTGCGCATGTACGCTGCCTGGTGGCTCGGGCGGTTTCGCGTTAAAACGAAGCCAGCGATTCAAGCCCTAATCGCCGCTTTAGAGGATCAGGACGATCGCACCCCAGCTGGCGGTTATCCGCTCCGACGTAATGCCGCGCGCGCGCTAGGCAAGCTAGGGGACTTAAGCGCCGTACCGCCCCTACTCCAGAGCTTAGGCTGCACCGACTTTTATGTTCGCGAAGCCGCTGCCCAAGCCTTAGGGCAGTTGGGAGACACATCGGCCGTTTCAACACTGCTGCAGCTGCTGCTGAATAAGCTGCCCGGCACGCTGCCTGCGCCAGAACCCCCCCAACTGGCTCAACCCTTTGATGCTCTGATTGAAGCATTAGGCACCCTCAGAGGGGTTGAGGCGACGCCTGCGATAGTCCCCTTCCTAGAGCATTCATCGCCGCGCATTCAATACGCCGCCGCTCGGGCCTTGTATCAGCTAACGTCCGATCCTAAAGAGGCCCGTCAATATGGCGAGCGCCTAGTTAAGGCTCTCTCTCACGAGGACCTGCAGCTCCGGCGGGCAGCTCTGGCCGATTTGGGAGCGATTGGCTATTTGCCCGCCGCCCCAGCGATCGCCGAAACCTTGGCAGAAAACAGCCTCAAGCTTATTGCCCTGCGAGGGCTCTTAGAAAAAGAGCTTGAAAAAGAGCTTTCTGCTAGCGATAGCGAAGCCGCTGCTCCCTTGTCCGACGGCGCCAAGCAGGTAATGGAGCTAATGGATAGCCTGCTCTAGTTTCCCTCATTTGAAAGCACTCGGGCTTGCAAGCCTCTCAAGCTTTCA
>JBCCNE010000024.1:0-20341 GCA_039026015.1 Cyanobacteria bacterium P01_C01_bin.70
ATGGGACATCGGACCTCGGTGAAAGTTGTGCCGCTTTTGGTTGCCGGCAAAGCCACGGCCAATGCTAGTGCCAGTGACATCAACTAATTGCCCCGCTTCAAACTGATTGGCAGTCAAACTCTGCCCCAACTCGAATCCGTCGGTGGTATCCACTCGATATTCTCTGAGATGACGCACGGGATCTGCCCCAGATTTTGCTAAATGCCCCAGTTCAGGCCTGGTAAGCGCTTTCTCGCGCACGTTTTTATAGCCAATCTGTACTGCCGTGTAGCCATCAGTTTGCTCGGTCTTAACTTGAGTAACAATACAAGGACCAGCTTGAACGACTGTGACTGGAATTGCATTTCCTTCATCATCAAAGATCTGGGTCATCCCCAATTTGGTTCCTAAAATCCCAACTGACACCGTTCCCTGTCTCCGTTGCTACACGCTATTAGTAGATCTTCGAATGCTTCTCATAGAGCCCTGAAAGGCATTCCCCAAAGCTTACTTGGGCGTAACACCTCAAACAAGCTTGAACCACTGACTGCAAACACAGCCCAAAAACACGCTGAATGACAGCGCCTGCAGACAAGAATCAGCCGCTAAACAACAGCTAGCCTAGCGACAAAACTTGACAAATAAGAATTTTGACTGAAGCAAAAGGTATTTGACGCTACAGACTTAGAACGATGGACGCCCAGTATCCGTTTCAGCGACAGTTAACCATGTTACACAAGCTAAATAGAAATGTCTAGAGAAGATTTTTTGAACGCGACGCATTTGTTTGGAGGGAGTCGCTGGTTTTAGAATGGGTACGGCTACAGAATAAGGGTTTGAGCGATCGCATGCGATTTAACCGAACCTCAAAAGAACCTTGGCGGATGACTGAACCAAACCCGCTCACCCATCGTAGGAAAATAACGAGTTTGGCGGGAATTGATTGGCGTCCACAGCGGCTATGGCTAACGCTTCAAGCAATTTTTACAGATAGCCGTGGCCCGTTTTGGCTAATCGATTCGCGAAGGATAACGCTATGCGATGTGATTGTAAAGCGGGAGTTGAATTTCATACTCAGTGCCGGTACCAGCGGTTGTTTCAGGCCAGTGGGAGGCGGGCGATCGCACCACAAACTTGCCGCCGTGTTTGGCCGTAATCAGGCGATAGCTAGCAGCCAGATCGGTCTCTCGCTCCAGGCGCTGGCGAATGGAAAACATGTCTCGTACATCCTGAAGCTCGGCGGGCGAGAGCCCCGGCCCGTTATCAGCAATAGTCATCACCACCCAGCGCTGGCTCATGGGATCGTTAGTGTCAGCATCCCGCAGTTTTGTAGTGATGGCAATTTGAGGACTGCTGGGCAACCCTTCGGCAGATACCGGCCCTTTGGTGGCTGACAAGTCAGCCACCACTGACTGCCGAGCAGCAAAACTCAACAGGTCATCAATGCAGTGCGTCAAAACATTCATTAATACCTGGCTGAGCTGCCCGGCAAAGCAAGGGACTGGGGGCAGGGCATCGTATTGGCGGACAATTTGAATCTGGGTAGTGAGACGGCTTTTGAGTAGCAGTACGATACTGTCGATCAGCCCATGGAGATCTGCCGGGTGGGGATACACCTCATCAATATGGCAAAAGTTTTGCAAGCTACCCGCCAGTTGTTTGAGCCGAGCAGCTCCCCCCTTAATACTCGTCAGAGCGTGGGGCAGATCCTGCCGCAGATAATCCAGCTCAATTTCTGCTTTCAAATTGGCCAGATGCTCTAGCTCATAAGCTTCGCAGGGGGACGTTTCGTAGACTTCCAACAGTTGCAGAAGCTGCTGACAATATTGGTCAACGTGGCTCAGGTTGCCCCAAATAAATCCCAGCGGATCCATGATTTCGTGAGCGATACCGTCAACCAAGCGTCCCAGAGCCGCCAGCTTATGAGATTGCAACATGGCCGCTTGAGCCCGCTCATAGCGCACTTGGGTTTCAATACCGCGAATTTGCCAGTGTGCCTGGTTAAGATCGTGGGCACTTAGCAAGCGATCGCCCTCCGGAGCGACGACCAGCAAAGGCTCTCCTTGCAGATCGCTCGGGCGTCTGAGGGCCGCACGGGCAGCATCGAGCACAGGCGTTTCCACCGCAAAGGTTAGCGGCTGCAGCCGAGCATAGCTATAAATCACGGAGAGCGGCTCATTCAAAAAGAGTTCACAGCCTTTTGGTCGCAGCAAGAATTCCAAAAATCGCTGCCGTGAAAGCATGCCGATCACTGCGTTTTCCTGATCCGTCACCAGCACGCCGGGAAGGTTAGGAGACTGGTTAAAGCGCTCTGCCACCTGGCTGCCGAGCCCGTCTAAACTCACTTGAGCGCTGTACAGCGGCAGTGCCTGTATGGTCGAATCGGTCCCCAACATCAAAGGTTTGAGGTCAGGAGTGTGGATAGTCTCTAAACGAGTTGGGGAAATGGACCGATTGGACATGAACCGCGATCGCTTAATCAACTTTTTCAGGAAGATGCATCTACAGCAGTATTCCCAGATTCAGCCCCAAGCTGCCAATTTGGGTTTCGGTCAAGTCATTAGGAAATACGGCGTGACGGCAAGAGTGATAATGTCACAGCTATCCAAATGTGAGCGAGACGCTTGCATTCCTCCTTGGCTTTATCGGCCCAACCACTAGCCTATCTGGAGTAGAAGATCTTTGACACAATGCCGAAACCGCCTTCCTGCGACAGACCAACTCGGCACACTGGTACAGCGGCAGCAGCTGCTTTGGGGCAAGGGCTAGCCATTATTTTTTAGCGCTTGCCGCACGGGCTCAATGGTTCTGATGCTGATATCGAGTGCTTCTTGGATATCCCAGTCAAGCTAACCGCCCTGCGGCTACGGGCCTGCTGCCTTCAGAAGAATCCGCGCATGATTAATCGATTAATCATTTTGGCGGCCCACTTACTCGTTAGCGACCATCAGGTTAAGAAACTGCCGTTCTACCACGCTGAGAGCAACTGATGTCCTTGTTGACCAAGACGCATCACTCCGGAAACGGCCGCGATCTGAAACGTCTTCCACCCATCTTTCAGAATTTTTGACGAAGCTCTAATTTTCGAAGTCAGCCGACTTAGGTTGTTTTGCTAATGAGTCCGTATAGGTCACGTTGATTTGCACCTTCTGCTCATAGAGGCGATTCATCCAACGGGGATCGAGTTTGAGGTGATACATCACTTTGAGCATTTGATTGAGCAGTGCTTGTTGGTAAACGCCGCGATCGCGGTAACGACGGGCCGAAGTCACCACTGAGCCTGGCAGAATGACGGGAGGCCCCTGGGTTCTCAGGCGCTGACTAAGAACGGTATCTTCAAAAATGTCCATATCGGGAACGCCATTGATGTCGTCGAGCAGCGATCGCCGCGCGGCCAAGCAGTGATCGAGATACAAGATTTGCCCCCAGCGTGGCCGCACCGTTGAGGAATACCACGACGTATAGCGCAGCAGCCAATGGTCTAAATCAAACTGATGGCGAAAACCGCTCCACATCACATCCGGATCTTGAAAGGCCTTATCAATTTGAATCAGGGCAGTTTTTTCCGGCAGCAAAGTTGCGGGATGATGCAGTAAGACAATCTCACCTTGGCTTGCCTGGATGCCCACATTAAGGCGCTGAGCGCGATTTTGCGCTAAGGACTCGATGACACGAAACTGGGGAGCCGCTCGGAGATGCTCCAACGTTTGGTCAATGCTAGGACTAGCAACAGCAATTAATTCCTTCTCCCCCTGTTGATTCTGTAAATTGTCAATAATTTGGGGTAAATAGCCATGGCGCAATTCATTAACACAGGGCAATACAACTGAAATCACGGGCCAAACCTTGAACGAACCATACGCACTCTAGAAGTAAAGCTTAAGCAATCTCGTCAGCTAGAGAAAATCCTTTACGCTGCAACCGAATGACGCATTCACCTGAGGGTTTCTGGCCATGACCACCGTGCAGATTGAAATTCATTCCGATCGCACTGCTTTAGTTGCTCGTTCGCTAGAGCTGGTGCAAGAACGTATTTTAAACGCGATCGCGGAGCGGGGCACCTGTGCGATCGCCCTGGCAGGTGGCAGCACACCTAAGCCTCTGTATGAAGCTCTTGCTAAAGCCGATCTGCCTTGGTCAAAGCTCCATATTTTTTGGGGCGACGAGCGCTACGTTCCGGTTGATCATCCCAACAGCAACGCCGGCATGGCCAAAGCCGCTTGGCTAGACCAGGTGCCTATTCCCGTAACCCAGATTCACATTATGCCGACCCATTTTGAGCAGCCCGCCGAAGCGGCCGCCGCCTATGAAGGCTTACTCAAAGACAGCTTGGGCCATACCCCCACCTTTGACATCGTACTGTTGGGCATGGGCGATGATGGTCATACCCTGTCGCTGTTTCCCCAGACAGCAGCCGTGGACGTCAGCGATCGCCTTGTCACCGTGGGTAAAAAAGGCGACGATCCCCGAATCACTTTGACAGCTCCGTTAGTGAATCAGAGCCGCTGTGTTCTGTTCCTCGTTTCAGGCAGCAACAAACAGACAGCTCTCAAGGAAGTGTTTTCTGCTGATGCCAGCGATCTCGCCTTCCCATCGCGCAAAATCCGTCCCCAAGGCGAACTTTGGTGGCTTCTTGATGCCGCCGCTGGTGAAGCGATCAAAGCGCTCCCCAATGTCCGCGTTTGCGCGAACTGAGGCCTGAACGCTGCATTCCGCATTCTGAACGCCATATCCTGCCGTGAGCGGCAAAATATCATTTTTTGAACTAATCCTCTAAACTCCGACCGGAATACCGGGGTTTATGGCAAGATAGCAATCGAGGCTAATTTAGCCGCCGAACGATTAACCTTTCAGATTCAGAGAGAGTTGCTTATGACGCTGCAATTAGGCGATACCGTACCTGATTTCACCCAACAGTCTTCCGAAGGTGAAATCAACTTTTATAACTGGGCTGGCGACAGTTGGGTGGTCTTCTTCTCTCACCCTGCTGATTACACCCCTGTTTGCACAACTGAATTAGGCTCCGTGGCTAAGCTCAAGGGCGAATTCGAACAGCGCAACGCTAAAGTAATTGCCCTCAGTGTTGATGGTACAGAATCTCATCAGGGCTGGATTTCTGATATCAACGAAACTCAAAGCACCACGGTCAACTACCCCATCATTGCTGACGCAGACAAATCCGTTGCTAACCTGTACGGCATGATTCATCCTAATGCCAATGCCAAGGTTACTGTGCGGACTGTTTTCGTAATTGATCCCAACAAAAAGCTGCGCTTAACGATTACTTATCCTCCCAGCACAGGCCGCAATTTCCAAGAGATTTTGCGAGTCATCGACTCTTTGCAATTGACTGACAACTATAGCGTTGCCACCCCTGTAGATTGGCAAGAGGGCGAAGACGTTGTGGTTTCTCCAGCTATTCCGACTGAAGAAGCAAAGCAGAAATTCCCTAAAGGGGTAACTGAAATCAAACCCTACTTGCGGATGACGCCTCAGCCCAACAAATAATCTGGAGCGTTGAGTTTAATATCGTTAAATTAAAAGGGCTTGGTCACAAACTAAGCCCTTTTTAGTATATGCACTCTAGGGGGCTGTCATCATTTATTGGCCAAGACCTGATGTGGAAAGCGTTTCAGCCCCTAGAGTAGTTTGTGGAGCGGGCGCGGAAATGCTTACACCGCAATGATTCTGGATTTAATTGATGACGCACCCTAGATTAGAAATGGCTGAATTGGATAGTGATTACTAACTGTTGATTCTCACTAAAATGAGAAAGCTATGACTGAATTTATTTTAGAAAACCGAATCTTAACCTTCTGAATAAGATAGTATCCAAGCTGAAAATATTATCGATGTAAACATACACAAAGTAGTCGCTTCTCTCTGCAAAATTCCTAGACTCCAAAATCCCCTACTTTGGAATAAGTGAATCCTCAATTAACAAGCCGCTTACGAAAGGAGGTATTGTCAATTGAGGATTGTTGGGAAAACGAATTTTAATGAGTAAATCTACTCGGCGAAACCTCTCCAGAGTTCACCCTCGTGGGGCACAACGGATAGCTGCACGTTATTAGCAGCGGTGTCAGTGGGCATTAGACTGACGCGAGTAATTGTGTAGCCAACGATGAAAGTGACGCCGGCAGCCATTAGACCCGCTATCCAGCGATCGCCAACAGACAGCTCAGAAATCGTAGACCGATACATAAAACACCTGCTTCATAAAAGTCCTACATAATTTATAGTGTGGGAATTTTTGTAGCAGAAGTTACCTTTTTAAGGATTTTTTAAGCCTCATCAACCTATTGAAAAGAAATATGTTCGCTTTCTACTACTTGGCTCAACTGTTCCACTAACCCTAGAGGTAGCCCTGTCTGATGAGAAATTACGCCGTGAGCGATCCCAGCGACCAAACCGACTAAAGCGGGCATTATTAAAAAGCCAAAAGATTTCATGCTGTCAACCACTTGAGAGTCTTGACTAGAATCGCTAGAGTTCAGCCAAGAAACGGTAGCCGACATTACGATCGCCGCAATAAAAATTCAATTTTCGCATCAATCTGATGCACTCTCTGCATCTACTTCGTACTCAGCGGAATATCTCTAGTGATTTCGGCAACTGGTGGCGAGCACGGTCAAACAGCGATTATTAACCAGCAAACAACTTGTATTTTAAGGTGCAAAATGACGCAGCGATAACCATCAGCCTTAACCTTCTTGTCTTCATGGGCAGTCTTTAAATAAAATCGCTAAAGTCTTGCTGACAGAAGACTTTAACAGTGTTCGGACGGCCAAGCTACAGGCAAAGTTCCCCACAGTAGATTTAATTTCAGCTTAACCCTTGCAAAAACTTTCCTTTGGGTTTCATGGGACTGTTTTTAATCTTGAAGCATTACTTTACACGGTGGTTTTGAGTTTTTGATGACTCTACGGAGCGTGCTGTAATGTTTGCAAATAAGATTAAATTTGCAAGTGCTGGTCTAGCACTTGCGGCTACTGCTAGTCTCGCAACTGTTTCTTCTTCTCAGGCACAGCAACTTGGAGGACTGATCCAAGTTGATGGTTCGAGTACTGTTTTCCCCATCACTGAAGCGATGGCTGAAGAGTTTATTGCTGAGAATAGTGATGTTGAGATTGTGGTTGGCGTCTCCGGTACCGGCGGCGGCTTCCGTAAGTTTTGCGCTGGCGAAACCGACATCTCCAACGCTTCTCGTCCGGTCAAGCAGGAAGAGCTGGATGCTTGTGCTGAGAACGGTATCGAGCCTATTGAGGTTTTAGTGGGTACTGATGCTCTAACCGTCGTGACGTCGGTTGAAAACGACTTCATCGATGACATCACCACCGAAGAGTTAAACACAATCTGGGCTCCCGAAGCTGAGGGTACGATTACTCGCTGGAATCAGGTGAATTCCGATTGGCCCAATGCACCTATTGGTCTGTTTGGCCCCGGTACTGACTCCGGTACGTTTGACTTCTTCACCGATGAAGTCAACGGCGAAGAAGGCGCTAGCCGCGCTGACTACACCGCTAGCGAAGATGACAATATCATCGTTTTGGGTGTGTCTCGTGACCCCAACGCTTTGGGGTATTTTGGCTTGGCTTATTTCCTCGAGAACGACGATACTCTCAAGGCGCTAAGCGTTGATGGCGTTGAGCCCACTCCCGAGAATGCCAAGAGCGGTGACTACTCTCTGGCGCGTCCTCTATACATTTATGTCAACCCAGCTTCTCTGGACAAGCCCGAGGTTCGCGCGTTTGTTGAGTATTACCTTGAGACGGCTCGCGACAGCACTCTGGTAACTGAGGTGGGTTATGTACCTCTGACCGAAGAAGAGTACAACGAGTCGCTGGCGACGATCGAATAAGGTTTAGCTTTCAACACTGGTTGTTTGGGCTAGTAGCTAATCCCCAGGATAAATTCAATCTATCCTGGGGATTGCTGTGATGGGTGCAGTTACCATAGCGCTGTAAGAGCGGCGAGCCGTTTCACGCGTGGTGAAAGTCCGGTTGGCAAAGGCTTTTTGTGGATAAATTGAGTTGTTTGCTATCGGCTCGCCAAATTGTCGGAGTTGCTAACTTGGCAGGTCATCTTCGTGACTTGTAGTCTTTAAGCAGCGCGATCGCCACTTGACCAAGTTCAAAGGCGACATTCCGGCAAGATTTAAGCGAGTTAAAGGGCTCAATAAAAGGCTTTGGAAGCGATCTCCCGATTCGTAGTTGAGAGAGCGATGCTCTCTGTTCAGTGAGTTCTGGTTATGAAAATTCTGAGGCAGAGGCGAATTTCCTAAGGGCATGGCCGACCTAGAAACGCTATATGAACAAAAGACCACGCCTCTCCGGACCAAGTCTGGTGGTCGCAAATGGCGTTGGCAGTGTTTAATTGCGCCGCTAATGGGCTTTTCAATTGTTTTGCACATTGCCCTATTATTTGTCCCCTTGCCGACGCTCGCTCCGCCAGAAGAAGAAAACATCGAAGAAAAAACTTCTGAAGAAGATGAAGACGCGCCGATTGACATTTTGGCGCTGTCTGACATTGCGGTTCCGGAACTGCCTCCCGAAGCGCCCCCCGAACAGCCGCAAGCGTCAGCCCCGCCACCTCCCGATGCTGTCCCGCCACCTCCCGATCCGGCCCAGGTGCCTGAGACCCCACCAGAACCCAGCTCTGAAGAGCAGCTACCGGTTGATGACGGGCTTGATGACGGGCCACCCAGTTTTGATCCGACGGTGGCAACCAATCAGTTTTTGGGAGATTTGTCTGGTCTGGGAGTACAAGATTACACCAGTGATTTCGGACTGCCGACCCCTGACCTGCTGCGGAATCCTGGTAGTGCAGTCTGTTTTATTGATCCGTCTGGCGGTCCAGTTGCGGGCGTACGCGTCGTTAATTGGCTCGATAAAGAACCTCAGACACTGCTGAGAGAGAACCTGCAGGAGGTCTATGGTCCCCAGGGAATTACCTTTGAGCCGCTGCCAGCCTTTTGCGGTGAACTCTACTATCAGGGATTGACGCCGGATGGCAAGCCATTTATGACTATCAGCCTAGTAACACTGGAAGGATCAACGTTGCTGGTTGTTTGGGAGGTTCCCCCCCAATAGCTGCCATTTTGGCATGTTTTTTCACCGTTTTACTTTCCTAAAGCTACCAATATGAAGCGTGCAAGCATTGTCTGCTCAACAGCCTCAGATCCCAATAACGCCCTCGGAGAGGCTACGCGTTTCGTATATACCTACAAGGGCTACACGAAAACCTAAAATTGCAAGTTGATATTGAGATATTGGTTAAAGTCTGCACTGTCCCCCTGTTTCCTACCCTCTCTGGCTAGACATGGCTCAAGATCGTATCCCCTTAAAAGCAAATACCCCTCCTAAAAGGCAAGGAGTTGCCTACTGGCGGTGGTTACTCGCTCCCATGCTGCTGGCTTCGGTTGGCCTGCATGGCTTAGTGCTGTTTGCACCGGTTGGGCCATCGGAGGACGATATTTTGCCTGCTCCCAACCCCGAGGAAGACGGCATTGCCGTGACCAAAATTCCGGCTCCCCAACCTCGGGCTGTCGCTGCGCCGCCAGCCAACACTGGCACGGTCAAGACAGCGCCGACAGCGGCTCCAGCCCCCCGTACCCAGGCTGCGGCCTCGCCAGCACAGACTAGTAACAATTCAACTGCGGCCGGGTCTAGCAATCCCTTTGCCGACAATAGCATTGCCAATACTGATGCGACCGTTGCGGTCCCAGATTTGACGAACCCGGCAGCGATCACCAATCCCAATACGGATCCGCCTCAAGTTGGCGGGCCATCGACCAGCGGCAATGGCCGAAATCCCCGTCCCGTTGGCCCTGATCCCTTCGACGAATACATCAAGATTTTTGGCAGCTACAACGGGGTCAAGATTGCACCAGAGGATGCGGCAGAAACGCAAACAATTTGGTTAGAGAGCTTTAGCGATCGCGGCCCCGATTTTATTGGTCTAGCAGTGGAACCGATCAAAATTTCGGAACCCTTACCCTATGAGGCCGAAATTTGTTTGCCCAAGTCTCCCGAGCCGGCTCAACTGTTGGTGATGGTGGATGGTGACGGCACCGTAGATGACTACCAGCCTTTTATGCAGCGTACTGGCTATCGCGACTTTGACAATGCCGCCGCCGAGCAGGTTAAACAGTACGACTTTCCCGATGCGAATGGCCCGCAGGCGTATCAAATCGAAGTCGCCGTAGACTACGACGAAGATGACTGTGACTGGCCGCCGCAGGTCGACAAGCTGCCGGATGAATATTTCACTGTGCTGGACAAATATGTGGGGCCCGAGCTGACCACCCCAAATGACACCAGAACCGCTCAGGAAAATTGGCTCAAGTCCCTGAGCGACTCAGAAGACCTTGACCTTTCGAACCTGGACGAACTAACAGCCGAAGTGTTTGAAGGGTTTGATCAGGAGGTGCCGTATCCCCTAGAAATTTGCCTGCCGATTAAGCCCAAAGATACGGCTGCATTTGGTGTTGTGGTGCAAGCTGATGGCAGCCTCGGTACCGAGCCTGTTCCTTTAAGATCTACGGGATATAAAAACTTTGACGACAGTGCCAGAACACTAGTCGAGAACTTTGATTTTTCAGCCGCAGAGACAACTCGTCTCTTAGTCGTTGAGGTGCCAGTGGACTATAACGACGTTAACTGTCAACCGCTGGATTCCGATTCTTTTGACGTGCCCACGACCACTGCCAGTGCTGGGTCAGGTGCCGATAGCAGCACAGCTGATGAAAGTTCTCAGGGCAACCAAGACGACGGTGAGGTGATCGCCTTCGATCCTGCTGCCCAAACCTCCCTGCTCGAAGATGGTCGCCAGCGGGTAGAAGCCTATCCAGCTGGGGGATTGAACACTCAGATGGCGATCGCTGCGGCCTCTCTAGAGGACGGGTGGCCAGCGGCAGTTGACCAAAGCTGTTTCTTGACTGATATCAGTACCGATAATTTTGTCCCTGTCGAGGCCGCGTCGGATGCTGTGATTCTGTCTGAGAATGCCGAATTCGTGCCCTTGACCCTGTCACGGCTGTATCAAGTTGAACCCCAGGACGCGGGCGAATATTGCGGTGCGCCCCTGCTACAAATGGCTGTAAACGGCACGCCTCAATTGTTTGCCTCAACTATTTCCTTTGGCAGCGGCGGCGCTAATACTCTGGTGGTGCTTTGGACGGCTGATCCTCGAGAAAACTAGCCTGCACGCGAATAAAAATTTAGAGGCGATCGCGAGCAGTCAAAATTTCGCAGCCGGTTTCAGTGACCAGCACCGTATGCTCAAACTGGGCCGATAGGGAGCGATCGAGCGTAACAACTGTCCAGCGATCGCTGAGGGTTCGCGTGTGCTTGCCGCCAGCATTCAAAATCGGCTCGATCGCCAAGGTCATGCCTGCCTCTAACTTGACGTTAGGCAGCTGACGCGTGCGGAAATTAAACACCGACGGCGGCTCATGCAAATTACGCCCGACTCCGTGGCCAACGTAATTTTCCACAATGCTGAAATTCTCCGCCAAGGCGACATCTTCAATCGCGCCCGCAATATCCATCAGAGAATTGCCCGCTTTAACCTGGGCAATCCCTGCGTAAAGGGCGGTCTCTGCCGTCTCAATCAAGTGTTGAGCCGCATCTGAAATCGGCCCCACTGCGATTGTCACGCACGAGTCGCCATGAAATCCATTAAAGTAGGCACCCGTGTCGACTTTCAGTAAATCTCCCGGGCGAATCACTTTGCGTTTGCGAGGAATTCCGTGTACGACCTCGTTGTTTAGACAGACACAAATACTGCCGGGAAAGCCATGGTATCCCTTAAAACTTGGAGTTGCGCCTAGCTCGCGAATGCGCGCCTCGGCATAGGCATCCAAATCGGCTGTCGTCATGCCGGGTTCCACACGCTGAGAAATTTCATGAAGCACCCTGGCCACAATCCGAGAGGCTTGGCGCATGGTGATGATTTCGGCGTCATTTTTCAGTTCAACGCCTTTGACCCGGCGTTTTTTTGCCGTTCGCGAGGAGCTAGGTCGGGATATTAGTTGAGACAGCCAATACATAAAGTCAAGCGCGATCGCACCAGCAAGCAAAAGTTCACTAAGAAGCCATGTTCGCCGGTGTCGCTGCCGCAAAGCCTGAGAACAACTGACGAAATGACACTAATAAAGCAGTGTAACCTGAGTGCCGACTACTCTGTGACTGAATGGCAGTATGTGACTGAATGGCAGATTGTGGGGCGTGATGGGGTGGCAGGATGATGGGGGCTAGAGCGGGCATCTTGCCCGCTAGCTCAACAGAAAACCAAGAACCCAGCCCGAACTTTGAACTCTGAACCCTGCATTCCGCACTGTACGAACGCAAGATATCGCGTTCGTACAGTCCTGCTGATCATTCCTCTGGCCCTAATGGCTGTGGTGAGGATGTTTGTGGCCGTGGCCGTGATTGTGCCCGCTGCCGTGAGCATGACCGTGGTGATGGTCGTGGGCATGGGCATGGCTGTGGGATTGAGCCTGGGCGAAGGCGATCGCTAACTCAGGATTAACCGTCAGAGCATCTTCGGCGAGCAGATCATGGATCTGACTGTCAGCCCAATCGGCCACCATTTTCAAAAAGGCAGGATGGTCGTTGACGCAGGGCATCTGTACAAAGCTGACATCCTGATGCTTTGATCGCACATTTTCAATAATGTGCTCAACATCGAGCAGGGTCTCATGATTTTCGGTCGCGAAACCGATGGGCATCATGACAATCGCTTTCGCGCCCAGATCAATTAAGTTTTGAGTGGCCAGCTTGGCATTCGGCTGAGTCCACTTAATCATCGGAGTCTGATGGTTGAGCCAACCCACCGAGATCAACGGATAGCGATGAATAAGTCGCTCTCGAACTTTCTCGTAAAGGAGCTGGCTTTCGTCAATGCCAGAGGTAAAGCCTTTCGCTTCGTGAGGACAACCGTGATTCATCAGCAAAATGCCAATTTGGGAAGGCAGATAGGCCTTAGCCAATTTGGCAGCAATTTTTTCTTCAACTATTTGTACCAACAAATCCAGGTAGGCGGGCTGGTCAAAGAAAGAGGGAATGTAGCGGACGCCCTTGATCCAGTGCTCTGAACCATCACTGAGCTGCGCTAGCGCCTGGTTGACCTGCTCGACGGCGATACCGCTGGTAAAGATGGAATCGACTACTAGCAGCGGATAAATCAGCAGTTTGGTAAAGCCTTCAGACTTGATTTGGGTTAGAACTTGACTCGGTAAAAAAGGTTGGCAGAAATTAAAGGCTTTGAAAACCTTGACGCGATCGCCCCAGCGCGCCTGCAACTCCTGTTCAACACCGGCTCGCTGCTTTTCAAAAATGGCGTTATGTGGAGAGATAAATTTGTCGTGCTGGTGGCTCCATTCATGCAAATCAAACATGGCCAGCAGCTTGGCCATGGGCGGATAAATCCACGTGGGTACAGGAGCGAACTTAGCGGTCAGCAGATTGAGGGCCTGTTCGTTGTAGTTGGCAAAGTCGTCGTAGCTTTCGACTTCCCCATACCCCATCAAGAGAACGGCCACTCGATCGCGGGGCGATAGAGCATTGACTTCAGAAGTCTGAAGCGTGTCCTGAATGTTTTGAGCAGTAACCAAAAACGTTTCCTCGATGACGCTAGCGGAGATCTTAGCGATGCCAGGGGGGGGGATCGATGTTCTGTTTACTTACCGCGCGGTTTTGACGCATAAGTTAACATCCCGCCAGAATAATTTAGCTAAGAAAGTAAAATACCTCGATGAATCGCCGATTTCTTTCAAGCCATGTGGTACAACTCATGACTAGTGAATATTTGATTTTGATGAATTGGTGGCTCAAGCAGTCCGGCTGAGCCTGTAGAAAATCTTGAGCAAAAAGGGTTATCAACCAAATCTTGGCGATGTTCTCGGAATGCACAATTCAAATTCTCTCGATGCCGCCCCACAAGACACTTCAGAGGGGCTGCTGGCATCGTCTCAGGGCTGGCAAATGGTGTCCGGTCGCCCCATGGCGATTGCTGAGGCCCTCCCATGCGCTCCCCAGGCTTCCTGGATGGGAATTGTCCTAGGAATTCTGCTGGTTTCAGTCCCTGTTTTTTTTGAAGCACCGCTTGTCCGTGCCGCTCCTTGGGCAAGTGTTTTGCTTACGGGGATTTGGGTAGGGGGCAGCGTATACCTCTGTCGTTATACGCGCACCGCGTTTTGGGGTGACCTGCTGTGGGGCTTGAGCTGGAGTTGGCTGGCTGGGGCAATTTACTGGGGATGGTTTCGGTGGGAGCCCCTGTGGCACTTGCCAATCGAAGCAATTGGAGTGCCCATCGCCCTGTGGGGAATTTATCGCCGCTGGCGCCCCGTCGGCCACTGGTTTTATCTGGGTTCCTTGCTGGGTACCGCAGTGACCGACCTGTATTTTTATCAAATGGATTTAATGCCTTACTGGCGATTGCTAATGGCAGCGCCCCCCTCAGAGACGATGGCGATCGTACAATCTGGTTTTGTACAGATTCAGACGACTGCCGGAATCGGGTTGGCAACAGTATGCGCCTTGATGCTGTTGGCGCTGGCTTGGCAAAGTGGGCGATCGCCCCAGCCGCATTTTTGGCTGTTCAGCGGCACGCTAATTGGCACGCTGCTCGTCGATAGCTTATTTGTAGTGATAGCTAATTGGTGATGCAGAATCCACCATTGGAAGCGTTCTGGTTTTCGTATAAATCTCAATTTCGGATACGAAAAAGCTGTGGTTTTAAGGTAGCTAAACATAGTTTGCAGAACACTCCTTGGAATTCGGGAAAGGTAGCTGCTTGCTTATCCACCCACCATGCCTGACAAATCACTTGTCCTACCTAACTTTTTCAACCTATTCCTTTATCCAATCTCCCTCACCTGACTTCGCTACTCTCAAGCTCCCGGCAGGCTCCGTTAACAATTGAGCCCTTTGGGCAAGCTTTACCCGCATGGGCAGGCCGTGGGCCCTATTTATTGACCCACCCAAAAACACTCTTATCACCCATCTTCTTGCCCATTCCACCCGCCTCACATCCCCGGCCTACCCCTTACATCGCATATCCTCACCATTGAGCTAATCGATGATACGGTAAAGGCAGGGCAAGGCGCGTTGTCGATATTGATTATTTATGTTCGCCATAGAATATCTGTTTGAAGGTAATTCAACAGTTATTCATAAATGGTTACAATGTAAACATGTTCAACTCCTTTGAAGAGAGATGACATCGATTGTGTTTGGTAATTTGCCCGTTCCGAGTCAGAGTGGCGACCAAGTCGTCAGTAGAGCTGTTACGGCAGCAATTTCGGCCCTTTTCAAGCGAACGGAAAGACTCGAAGCCGTTGTCCGCGCTGAGCCAGTGGCTAAGCTTTTGCAGGGCAGCGTTGATGGTTTTGACTTTCTCGGCGGCGGCTTGGTGATGTATAGCGGATTGCGCGTTGAATCGATGGAATTCTATGTGCAGTCGGTAGGAATTGACTTTGGGGCTATCTTCAAAGGTCAGATCAAGCTTAAGCAGTCGACTCAAGCCAACATGCGCATTGTGCTAACAGAAGGAGATCTTAATGATTCTTTTAAGACGCCTTTCTTAACCAAGAAGATGCAGCAGCTAACGTTTCAGGGTGAGCCGCTTAACTTTGAGAACACTCAGTTAAAGATCTTGGCCAATCAGCGCATCGAGCTGTCTAGCGAAGTTTGGGTGGGCAAATCGGCGGAGCCTATTATGGTTAACTTTACAACGCGCGTCGAAGTGCAAAATCGCCGCAAGATTCAGTTTGTTGATGTTGATCATGGCGAGGCAGTTGCTAATCCCGAATTGAGCCAAGCACTGGTCGACCACTTAAATAATTTGCTTGATTTCGATAAGTTTGCTCTTGACGGTATGCAGCTGCGAGTCGATCAGTTTCGTCTCCGCAACCAGAAGCTAACGCTGTATGGCGTTGCCAATATTACTGATTTTCCCAGGCGGACAGCTGCTAAGGTAGCGGCATAAATTTTTTCACAGCTGTTCACCGTATAAAGGAAATTCAGGTAATCACTTCGAGATGTCGCGGTGGTTACACCCCTTTCAAGTAGAATGAAAATACGTTTTTGCATAGCCTACGGACGGAAGCTGACGCAAGGCGAATTGGGCACATGACACTGTGGCATCAACGGGATGGACACGAATTCGACATTGAATCAACTGAGGGCTGCATTGCCTGAGGGGCAGCTTCCCTCCAGCTATCGAGTTTATTTCAAAAACACTCTGATTGCCCTGTGCCATGCCTTAGAAGATCACATCCTCAAAAGTGCGACCCAGGATCCTGAGCAAAAGCCGTTGGTCTTAGTGACCTTTCAAGAGGGCAAGTGGTATCTGCAAGAGGCTGACCGTTACCTTGAGATTGCCAAAAGTTCTGGTGAGGTAGCCATTGCTGCCTGTACTGACAGTGGATTGGAGACCCATCCCACCAGTAAGCTGGACAACGTTTCTCTGATCGAACTGTCGCGAGACGATAGTCTAGTCAATGAGTGGAATTTGATTATTGTGGCTCCTGGCTACACGGCAATGGTGCTGTGTCATGAGCTGTCGTCTGAAGAATATCGCGCCGATACTCAACCTCAGAGCGATGTTGAGCGCAAATTTTATGGGCTGTGGACGTTTGACCGGGCGGCCGTTGAAGCCGCTGCCGATATTTTGATCAGTCGGATGCGTCCTTATGATGCGGCGGTAGGCGATCGCTTACAGAGTTTGCAGCACAAGATGAAGGCGGCCTCCGACAGCGTGCCGGTTGACCTCACCAGCGTGGTTTCTCGCATTGTCAATTACCTTCAAGACAGTCAAGAGCACTTAATTACGGCCAATCGCCAAGCTCGTGAGCTGTGGGAGTTAGAAGGGCACGCTTTGCGAGTTAATCGCAATATGTCATCTAACAAGCTGCAGGCCTTTTTACGCATGGCTCAGCGGGTTGACGAGCGCGACCAAGACAATCCTCTTGCTTCTCTACAAGTGGCAGCCTTGGCTGAGACACTTGGCCAAATCATTGATTTACCGACGGTGCGGCTACGACAACTGCGCTTGGCCGGACTGCTGTTTCGCATTGGGTTAGCGGAGGCTCCCATAGAAGTCTTCAAACATCCTGCGAGCCAGCTTAGTGATTCGGAACTGGTGACCTGGAATAACCGAGCTTATCTGGGAGGACAGTTGTTGGCGGCAATGGCTGAGCTGGAACCGGTGCGAACTATCATTAGCCACCAGTTAGAAAATTGGGACGGTAGTGGTCGTCCAGACGGATTGCGGGGCGAAGAAATTCCCCTAGAATCGCGGATTCTGTATCTCGTTGCCTATTTTCAAGAACTGACGCAATCGCGGGGCGATCGCTCGGCTCTCAGTTTAGGAGAGGCTCTAAAAAAATGCGCTCAGTATAGCGGTAGTCGCTTCGAGCCTAGCCTGCTAGAGCATTTGACCACCCTTGTCAGATTAACTGAAATCGGCATGATGAAGCTGCCGGATCGCCCCAGCCAGTTGCCCAAAGTCTGGCTCGAAGAATCCCTATCGTCGATTGCTCAATCTTAGCCCGTCATGAATTCGTCCTCCTCCCTGTCTACTCCGTCTCTAGATATCGCCGCCGTCCGTGCTGGCCAGCACAAAACTCTCAGCGGTGCCGATCTGTCCGGGCAAGATTTATCAGGAGCTGACCTGTCACAAGCAACTTTGGCCGGAGCCAATTTGGCCGGAGCCAAGCTGTGCGAAAGCAATCTGCGCGGCAACCTGCGGGGAGCTAACTTGGCTGGGGCTGACCTCGCCAAAGCCGACTTCCGTAATGCTGAACTGCAGGGAGCGACCTTTATCGAAGCCCAGTTTCGCAGTACAAGCTTTGCCGGGGCATTTATGGCCGGGGTTAACTTGAGTCAAGTCGATCTCGCAGGCACGGACTTTCGGGGCGCGGATCTGCGCGGCGCGGATCTGCGCGGCGCGAATCTAGAGTTGGCAGACTTCAGCAACGCTAATCTAGCTGGGGCAAACTTGCCAGACGCTAACCTCGAGGAGGCAAATCTCACAGGGGCTATCGTCCGTGGAGCTAATTTTGCCAGGGCCAACCTGCTGTGCATTGAAGGCGAAGGCGTCAATTGGGAAGCAGCTTGTCTGGATGGCGTCGCCAGTGCGGGCAGTATTCTAGACGCCTAGTAGCACATGCGAGGCTATCGTCGTGGATCTTCCTTCGTTTATCTGGTTGTGGCGCATTGCCGCTTGGTCAATGGGGCTGACCCTTTTGTCGTTTGTCTGCCTGGCAGCCCTGGGCGGTCGGATGCGTTATCTTAGACTGCAGCGGGAAACGGTGCCCCCCATCAACATTTCGGCAGAACAATTTCTCATCCTGCGACGCCTGCATTTTGGCCTGGGTATTGTGCTAGTGCTGACGGTGCTGCTGCTGCTGAGCATTGGCATTATGGGCACATTAGGGCATTTTGGCAGCTTAGGCCATTCCCTTCACTTACCGGCTGGTCTCACGGTTGTCGCGCTGACTCTGGCGTCGGCTTGGTCAGCCACTCAAATTAATCATCCGCAAAAGCCCTGGGCGCGATCGCTCCATCTTGCCCTCAATGGCTTACTGATGATCGCGCTGGCCCTGGTCTCTTGGTCAGGCTGGATCGTCGTTCAAAAGTATCTGCCCTAGGAGAGGGTGGGTGAGTAGCAGGGGGTAAGGGGGAATGGGGAAAGATTGGTGAAGCAAGTAAGGGTGTGGTGGAGTAAGGGTGTGAGGGAGAGTAGGGGACAAGCAGCAGGTAGCAAGTAATCAAGAACTAAGAATCAATTCCGAACTCCAGATTCCCATCATTTTTGAACCGGCGTATTGGTCTTTGAGCGCTCGGTGCGCACCCAGTCAGACTGGGGCTTGATCAAAAACTTAAGATAAAGCGGGATTTTCCACAGCGTATAGCCGATAAGTGCGGCCAGGCCGCTAAAGGGAATCTCTTGGCGAGCGAAGCGGAACCAGGCAGCAACGATTGCCACCAATAGGAATCCGCCGGTGAGCGCCGCAAGACTGAACGGCAACCAACCCAACCCAATGATGCCAGCCAGAACCGTGCCCCCCAGCGTCAGCCCCCACAACATGGCCAACAGCGTCAAAGGGGGAATTGCTAAATCTAGCGCCAGCGCTAACAAATCTATGCGGGCTTGTTTCAGACTTTGGATTAAAAGCTGCGGCACATAGTCTTGCAGCACTTTGAGGTGACCGTGTTCCCAGCGAGTTCGCTGGCTGGTGGCCGCTTGGCTGCTATCAGGCAGTTGCCCCATCACTTGAACGGTGGGCGCAAACAGGGGCGGATACCCGGCGATCGCTAAGTCAAAGCCCAACTTCATATCTTCAACAATATGACCGCTAGCCAGATCTACCGCGGTCAACACCGGCCAGGGAAAGGCCATCCCCGTGCCAAACAGGAGGCTGGGCAAGCCTAATCGCAGCAGCCCCAGCGGTCGCACCCAGTTCTTGACCGTAATCGCAAAGGCTGAAATCAAGGCCTTGGGACTGCGCTGTTCCGGCACTTCAAAGAGATAGCGGGCCTGGATGGGGCGACCTGTGGCGATCGCCTGGGCCGCCAAGGTCAGCAATGAGCCGCCGGTAGTCAGGCAATCAGCGTCCATCATCACGACAACTGCTGGGGGATTCTCTGACAGGGCCCGAATGCCAAAATCCAAAGCATAGCCCTTGCCCCGCCGCTGGGTGTCCTGCCGTTCGAGGACTTGGGCTCCAGTTGCGCGGGCAACTGCCGCCGTATCGTCGGTGCAGTTATCGGCGATAACCAGCAGCCGGTCTTGGGGCCGCAACTGTGGCAAAATTCCCTGCAGGACGGGGGTAATGGTGCCGGCTTCGTTATGGGCAGGCATCAGTACGGCCACCGATGCAGCGTCGGCTAACACGGCTGGCCGAGCTTTGGGGGTGCCGACCGCAGCGGCGACTAAGCATTCCACCAGCAGCACGGTGATGGGAAGGGTGATCGCGATCACCAGCAGTAAAAGCACGCTCTGAATAATTGGTATCAACATAGGAATTTGCCATCTAATAAGATTTAGAAATAGGGCTGCCTCAGCGCATAGGCTTGGGCTGCGTCAATATCCTACAAAGGTTTTTTGACTGGTATCGAGACGTCAAAATCGACTTTACAGGAGTTTTACATCGCTTTGCAGTGACTATGCCCAAAAACGACTGTTCAATCTCTATAACTGGGCACAGCGCCCCTTTTGAAGAGTTGATCTGCCTCTATTCAACTAAGCGAGAACGTGTTCAGAAGCTTTATCAAACAGATGAAAGCGATTCCTATCAAAGAGCACCTGGACGGTTTCGCCGGGAGTAAAGCGCGATCGCGGATCAATGCGG
>JBCCNE010000025.1:0-20275 GCA_039026015.1 Cyanobacteria bacterium P01_C01_bin.70
AGCTCACTACAGGCGATGCTCCTTATCCCAACAACGGCTACTTTTTCATCAATTTCAAGGCGCTGAGCCAGACCGAGGACAACCTGTTTATGCCGCCGCTGCCGGTCGAAAATCAGGGCATCTTGAAGGCGATTGAAGCGCTAGGCATTACGTCAACCGTGCTAGACGAGCAGCGCCTGCGCTACGACCTGTATGTGGTGCTCAACCGCGGCAACCGCCCCGGCCCCTTGCCCAGCAGTCCCCGTGAAGCAGCAGACACCCCAGCAGTTGAGCCCCCGGCAGCCGCCACTCCCGATAGCGCCCCCGCAGACGCGGACGCGCCTCCCGCCGAGCCCACGGCTGAGCCTTCTGCAGACGGTCCGGAAGCTACAGTAGATTAGGGGAAGATAATGGGTGGCTGGGACGAGTAGGGTAAGTGAAGGAGGCGAGTATGTCGGGTAGGAGTTTAAAGTTTTAAGTTTTGTAGAGCCTGACTCTTTTCTGAGAAAATTCTTAATTGGCTCGGACTGAAAAACTCTAAACCGAGAATCCAAAACTTTTCTCGTTCTCGCACTTGGTATTCTGTTACGTTCATCGGCATCTATCAGCCAGTAGATTCAGCCAGCGATCGCTTCACCTTTCATCTAATGTGGCTGTTAGGCTAAAACTTGTCCTCCCACTTGCTACGGCTACGTGCTGTTTGACTGAGCAAATTAGGCGGCTAAAGTTTTACACCTGCCAGTGCTGCACTTGAACCCCAAAATTCTTAATTTTGCGAATGACCTTACCCCGCCATGCTCATCAGCGCGATCGCATCGTGATTGTTGGTGCCGGGTTTGGTGGCTTTCAAGCAGCACAGTCATTAGCGGGGGCCGCAGCCGAAGTCATCCTGATTGATCGGCACAACTACCATACGTTTGTGCCGCTGCTGTATCAAGTCGCCACCGCTCAGCTAGAGCCGAGTCTGGTGGCCTATCCCATCCGCACTAAGCTGCGCGGCATGGCTAACGTTCGCTTTTTGCCGGCCACCGTGCAGCACATCGACCTGCAGCAAAAGCTGGTGGACATTGGCGAAAGCCTTATCTCTTACGACTATCTGGTGATTGCAACTGGGGCCCAGACCAATTACCATAGCGTTCCTGGCGCAGCTGATCGGACTTTTCACCTGCGCGATTTACCCAGCGCGATCGCCCTGCGCAACCACATGATTCGCTGTTTTGAGCAAGCGGCCATGACCTCTGACGATGATCAGCGGCGACGGCTGATGACGTTCACCATCGTAGGGGGCGGGGCTACTGGCGTCGAGATGGCGGGAGCCCTGGCCGAATGGCTGCGAGGCTCCGTATATCGAGATTTTCCGGAACTGCGGGGCTGGGGAAAAATCGTGCTGGTGCAGTCCGGCTTTAGCCTATTGCCAGAATTTTCGCCGCGCTTAGGAAACTATACCCATCGCCAACTCGAACGGCTTGGGGTCAACGTCCGGCTAAATGTCAGGATTAGCCAGGTGTCAGAGACGCAAGCGGTGCTCTCAGACGGGGACGTGATTGCTACCGCCACGGTGGCATGGGCGGCGGGAGTCGCGAGTAATCAGCCCCTCATTGCGCAGTCAGTCAGCACTGGGACTCAAGGCAAACTGGCGATCAGAAAAACCCTGCAGCTAGTCGATCACGACAACGTTTACGCGATTGGCGACGTCGCAACTTTGGCCCCGGCGGCACAGTCGCTTGCCGGAGTTGCGCCAGAAGCCTTACAGCAAGGGGTGTCAGTGGCTCGCAATTTACGTCGTCAACTCCAAGGTCAGGCTCCACGAGCGTTCCACTATGTCAACAAGGGACGGCTAGCGATTATTGGCGGCTACGGAGGCGTCGGTCGAGTTGCCGGGATCAATTTTGGCGGCTTTGTCGCTTGGTTAATGTGGCTGCTCGTCCACGTGACCTATCTGCCAGGATATCGGAGTCGTTTATTGGTTTTGCTGACCTGGGTGCAAAACTACGGTATGGGCGATCGCGCGCTGCGGCAACTGTTGACCCAACAGTCGTCTCGGCCATCGCCAAAATGACCCCAAGGGGACTCGGAATCAGGTAGTATTCCAAGCACCGAGCCCACAGTAGCCGAGCCTGGCTTACGTCTGAATCGATATAAGATGTTTTGTTCGTTTCTACGATGATGCAATGATCAAATTCTTTGTTGCGGTAAGCCTGAGTTGCTGTTGGCTGCTTTCCTTCTATCGTGAGGCGAATAGAGAACACCCATGGTTGAGGCTTTGTTAAAGAACTATATCGGAGGCCAATGGCAGCTCTCTAGCGCTAGCGATTGCCTACCGGTGCAAAACCCGGCAACGGCAGCGGTGCTGGCAACTGTCCCCTTGTCCCCGGGGGCAGAAGTGGGAAAGGCCACCGCAGCGGCTATGGCGGCCTTTCCTCAGTGGCGGCGGACACCCGCAGTGGAACGGGTGCAGCCTCTTTTTAAGCTGAAAGGGCTGCTCGAAAGTCACGCGGCCGAGATAGCCCAGCTGATTACGCAGGAGTGCGGCAAAACTCTAAAAGAGTCGCGGGGAGAGCTGCAGCGGGCGATTGAGAATGTTGAGGTCGCCTGCGGCATTCCCACTGCGATGCAGGGGGCCGTCTCTGAGGATATTGCCCGAGGAATCGACGAATTTATGGTGCGGCAGCCGTTGGGAGTGGCAGCGGCGATCGCCCCGTTTAACTTTCCAGCGATGATTCCCTTTTGGTTTATGCCCTATGCGATCGCCTGCGGCAACACCTATCTGGTGAAACCATCGGAAAAAGTGCCCCTAACCCTGCAAAAAATTTTTGAGCTGATTGATCAGGCGGGCTTTCCTGCCGGAGTGGTAAACCTGGTGAACGGTGCGAAAGAAACCGTAGATGCCATTTTGCAGCATCCCGATATTCGCGCCATCAGCTTTGTCGGTTCTTCGCCAGTAGCCCGCTACATTTATGCCCAGGCGGCAGCTCACGGCAAGCGGGTGCAGTGTCAGGGAGGGGCCAAAAATCCCATCATTGTGCTGCCCGATGCTGATATGACGATGACCACTCGCATCGCCGCCGACAGCGCCTTTGGCTGTGCCGGACAGCGCTGTTTGGCAGCGTCTCTCGCCGTCACCGTGGGAGAGGCCAAAGCGCCGTTTACCGAAGCGATCGCCACCGCCGCCGCCAACCGCGTCACCGGCAACGGCCTAAAGGCAGACGTGCAAATGGGACCAGTGATTACGCCCCAAAGCCGCGATCGCATTGCCGCCCTCATCCAAACTGGCATTGAGGAAGGAGCCAAGCCCTTGGTGGACGGCCGCAATCCCCAAATATCCGGGCTGGAACAGGGCAATTTTATCCGGCCCACCGTCCTGCAAGACGTCTCCCCGACGAGCGAAATCGCCAAGACCGAAATCTTTGGCCCCGTGCTGGGGCTACTGCATGTTGAAACCATTGAAGCGGCGATCGCCCTAGTGAATCGCAGTCCCTGGGGGAATATGGCCTGTCTTTTTACCAGCAGTGGGGCCGCTGCGCGCCAGTTTCGCTATGAGGCCGAGGCCGGCAATATCGGCATCAATATTGGCGTAGCCGCGCCGATGGCCTTCTTCCCCTTCAGTGGCTGGAAGGATAGCTTCTTTGGCGACCTGCACGGCCAAAGCCACCACGCCGTCGAATTCTTCACCCAGACTAAAGTGGTTATTGAGCGCTGGCCGAGGGAATGGAGCCGCCAATTCTAAACCGCCGACATGACAGCATTTCCCTACTGGGTAAGGCACACCTTTTTGCCTGAGGATAGAGGTTTCAGGGTAATTTTTGCACCTCATTAGCTGCAGAAACGCTGTAACATCAATTCGAGTTCAGCAAAAATACGTTACTGGCCTCTTCCACAAAGGGTTGACGGAGTGGTTCTAGGCGGCTTTGTTTTTATACCTTGATGAACGGCTTCAAGAAATGGCTACTTTATATGTGTAATGAATAATGGATAAAGAAGTGGTGATTTCATCCATCTCAGCGAAACCACTGAGATTGTGGAGGGTATTCTTTGGGCGTCTACACATTTTTACTCAGCAAGGATGTGATTGATTTGATACAAACCATCCGGCACCAGCTAACCCGACGTGTGGCCAGAGCGATCGCGCTAGCGGGGTTAGGGGTCATGGCGGCGGTCATGCCGGCGAGCAGTGCCGAAGACATCATCATCAGCTATGGCATCTTTGAGCGTAAAATTCCTATTCGCGATCTCGAAGCATTTGCCAATGGAGAAGGGTTAAGTTCGCAACTGGCTGCCTATGCCTCCTATGCGGGACTTACCGACGAAGAGCTGAGCGCGGTGCAGCGAGCGTTGACCCAACGAGCGGCCATCAGCCAAGTGGATGTGGCCCAGTTTCTGTACACGTCACAGGGAACGACGCTCCTCAGACTGCTGGGCGATATCGTGCAGACCCCATCGCGGCAGTCTGGTTTCTTTGCGCTCCGAGGTGGGCTTATCCTCGCTGCCGCCGATGAAACGGAGGGATTGTCAATCCTCAATTTTTTGAAAAAATATCCGACCCCAGCGATTCGGATTAATGTTGGTCGCGGGCTAGAAGTGGCCAGCGCCGTCACCGCCACCTTAGATGATGCCGAACGAGCTTACGCCTTAGTTCACGCTTTGGCCAACGAGTCAGTCCAGCAGGCTCCAGAGGCAGACTCTTTGGCCACGCAGCAGCTAGTATTTGATTTGCCTGACTTTGCCGTGGCTGAGCAGGCTCTATTTCTGCCCGATCGCAACGTAGCCGCTTCGCTTTTTTGGCCCCGCCCCCGGCTGCCCAATCAGGCGCTGCCCGACGATATTCCCGTTATTGTGGTCTCACACGGTTTAGGCGATGAGCGCTCAAGTTACCGCTACCTGGCCGAGTTTTTGGCCCAGCGCGGCTTTGCCGTTGCCATTCTCGACCATCCCGGCAGCAACAGCGATCAAATTGCCCAGCTTTTGTCAGGGTTCACGCCAGATCTGATCAGCAATCAAGAGTTTGTGAATCGGCCACAGGATATTTCTGACCTGTTAGATGAAATTCAGCAGTTAGCGGTGCAGCGCAGCGATCTGCGAGATCGCCTCAATATCAATAATGTTGGCGTCATCGGCCAGTCTTTTGGAGGCTACACTGCGCTGGCTTTGGCGGGAGCGACCTATAGCCCTGAGGAGTTGGCTGCCGCTTGTCTGCCACAGCCTGACTATTTGAATCCTTCGCTGCTGTTGCAGTGTCAGGCCACCGAAGCGGCAGCCAACCAGTTAACGCTGCGCGACGATCGCGTCCAGGCGGTGCTGACGGTCAATCCAGTCGGGAGCGAAATTTTTGGGCCCACCGGCTTTGGCGCGATCTCGATACCAACCCTGATCCTGGCGGCCACGGCAGATACGGTCGCCCCGGCCCTGCCAGAACAAATCGAGCCCTTTACCTGGCTGCAAACCGAATATCGCTATCTGGTACTGGCCAGCGGAGCCACCCATTTTTCAGTGATCGACTGGAATGCTGAGAGTGAGCCCTCCGTGCCGGTGCCGGTCGCACTTTTGGGCAGCAATCCGGAGCTGGCCCAAGACTATTTGCAAATCTTGGCGTTAGCTTTTATGCAGCGTCACCTGCGGCAAGACACGCGCTATGACTCGGCGTTGACGGCACAGTTTTTGCAAACCTCGGTGGCGCGATCGCCCCTCGTTCCCCTCAGCCTGATCGATAATTTGCACCCCGAAGCACTGGAGCAGGCTATCAATGGCGAAGAAGTTCTCAGCGATCGGGGCCGGCTGCGACTCCGTTAGAAGTCAAAGACTAAAGCGGACTTTATAGCGACTGCACAGTGGCCTGTTTCCATATCTTGGACTCAGACTCAATCAATGCGACCCTGTCACTGGCAGAGCGAGGTTAATCAGCAACTCGTGTTAGTAGAACTGGGCAAGGCGTATAGACGCGCACAAAATCAGACAGGGATGAGCCGAGCAAGCGATCAATATCGGGCAGGCCTTTGGCAACTGAGGGGCGGCGTTCGGGCGATCCCAAAATGATTAGATTAATCCTCTTATCGTCTGCGAGTTCGCAAATCCGACGACCGGCCTTGCCCTCAGGGGCCGACAGGGTGGTTTTAATTCCATAGCGTCGAGCTTCTGCCGCCGCTGCCGTCAACACCGGATCGTCATTAGGGTTAGGTTCCGTTTCTTTAGATAGTCGTGCCCTGAGATTGGAGACAGTGCGAACCAACAGCAGTTCGCCATCGCTGATATCTCGCAGCATGTTGATGCCCAACTGCAGCCCCGCTTGTGCAGAAGCCGATTGATCCATCCCGATCAATACCCGCCTAATAGGCTTGATGCCGAAAAGATCGTCTTTGACCAACAGAATTGATCGAGAAGCAAGCTGAAATACATACTGACTCACAGAATTTTCTAAAATCGCTCTAAGCCCTTTCAACCCGCGTGATCCGATGATGATGAGGTCAGCGTCAATCTCATCGGCCACTTGAATCACCACGTCTTTAACCACACCTTCCCGCAGCACTGTTGATACTTGAGCGGGATCAAGGCCAAGATTTTCAATGGCCTGAACTAAGGTCAACTCGCCAGCCACTAATTTTTCCTCCATCCTTTTGGCAGATATTTGGGGCGGCACTACATGGAGGATGGTGATGGCAGCCCGCTGAATTAGCGGAATCTGCAAAAGCGCTTTCATCATGGCTTCAGTATTGCCGCTAC
Source organism: Cyanobacteria bacterium P01_C01_bin.70 (assembly GCA_039026015.1). Taxonomy (GTDB): domain Bacteria; phylum Cyanobacteriota; class Cyanobacteriia; order Phormidesmidales; family Phormidesmidaceae; genus Halomicronema. Next base: position 6,694 of record JBCCNE010000025.1, read on the forward strand.
CGGACTCTGCCAGAAGAATTCTTTCGATCATGATGGCCTCATCAGATGCGCCGATATCCCGTCGGCGATGGTGTACAAAAATAAGTTTTCAATTTAGAAGTTTGAGCTAAACCCTTTTTGAATAAGGGTTACAAGCTCTCATGCTAATCATTGCATCGAGCTTTACGCAGTTTTAGATAATTTCATAATTCGTAGTATGGGGAATAGCTGGGTAGTCGGGTGAATCGCATAGATAATGTTGAGGCGCACGGTGCTGCGCCCCTACGGCAGGAGCCTGTCCCAAGAAACCTGTCCAGAGGACTTTAGAATAAGTGATTTTGGGTTTGGGATTTTAGTAAATCTGAATTTTGAGTTCTGTACTTTAAACACTGTCGCTAATGAACCGAACTGCAAGCGCCCCAGAAAAAGCCTTTGAATATCGCGTTCGAATCCAGCCCCATCACACCGATTATGCCGGTGTCGTTTGGCATGGTACCTATGTGGCCTGGCTAGAGGAAGCCCGGGTGGAATACCTGCGATCGCGCGGCATTAACTTTGCCGATTGGGTCAATAGCGGCGTGGATTTGCCAGTAGTCGATCTCTCGCTGCAGTACCGGCGATCGCTGGCGATGGGCGACACGGCACTAATCAAATGCTGGGTACAGCCACCCAAAGGCGTGCGCATTTTCTGGCACTACGACATCCAAGACCAAGCCACAGGGGACACTTGCGTGTTAGGCAAAGTCACCCTCGTACCCGTTGATCATAAGCAGCGCAAGATTCTGCGGCAGCTTCCGGCAGCTGTGCAGGCCGACATGGCGCGAGTGTATGTCTGAATGGGGTTCGGAATACAGAATGTGGAATGCGAAAGCGCAACTGATCACTTATTTCATCAATCCGCAGACCTCATTTACTCCAATCCCCCTCTTATGCCATCACCCCAAAGCCCTTTAGGCAGGGTAGCCTCTTCGAAGCAGCTGGTCAGCGCCCTCCAATCGCCCATCTACCCTGACCCTCTCCAGCCATCAATCATCAACTCCAGCAATCGGCGCAAACCCTTGGCGCTGTACATTTTCACTGACGTGTCGCGGCTCTAGGAACTGCAGCAGATAGTCGGGGCCGCCCGCTTTAGAACCAACGCCAGACATCTTGAGGCCGCCAAAGGCATGGCGGGAGACGATCGCCCCAGTGATGCTGCGGTTGATGTACAAATTGCCGACGGCAAACTCGGTTTGCACCCGGTCAATGTGGGACGGCGTGCGGGAGTAGAGACCACCGGTCAAGCCGTAGTCGGTATGGTTGGCGATCGCCAATGCCTCGTCAAAGTCTTTAGCCTTGATGACTGCCAGCACGGGGCCGAAGATTTCTTCCTGGGCGATCGTCGCGTCAGGAGCCACATCGGTAAAAATAGTGGGGCCAACAAAATAGCCATTGCCAGAAGCCGACAGAGACAGTGCTAGGGTGGCCTCTTGCTGACCGGTGGCGATGTAGCTCTGGATTTTTTCCTGGGCTTTGGCGTCGATCACTGGGCCGACTTTGGTGCTGGCGTCAGCGGCATCGCCGACGTGGAGAGAGCGGGTGGCTTCGATCAGGCGTGCCAGAAAAGTATCGTAAATCGACTCCACCACCATCACGCGGGAGCAGGCCGAACACTTCTGACCGCTGTAGCCAAAGGCGGAATACACCACACCCTGAACCGCTTGGTCGAGATCGGCGCTCTCATCGATGATGATGCCGTTTTTACCGCCCATTTCTGCCACGACTCGCTTCAGGTGTTTTTGTCCTGGTTGCCACTGAGCCGCTTTCGCATAAATCTGGCAGCCAACTGCTCGCGAGCCGGTAAAGGCAATCATGTGGACGTCGGGATGCTCGACTAGATGAGCTCCTACCGTGGAGCCGATCGCCGGCAGAAACTGTAGCGCTCCAGCAGGAACCCCCGCTTCATATAGGATGGATGCAATCTTTGCGGCAATCACCGACGAATTTTCGGCGGGTTTCAGCAGCGTGCAGTTGCCTGTGACCAGAGAAGCGACGGTCATACCGGTAGTAATAGCCAGCGGGAAGTTCCACGGCGAAATAACGACCGTGAGACCGCGCGGAAAATAGCGGTAGCGGTTGGTTTCACCGGGATAGTCGTAGTCGTAGCCGCGATCGAGGCGCTCCATTTCGTCGGCATAGAAGTTGCAGAAGTCAATCGCTTCCGATACTTCAGGGTCGGCCTGTCCCAAAGGTTTACCTACTTCCAGCACGAGCCAAGCGTTGAGTTCGGGGCGGCGCGACTCCATCAGTGCCGCCGCCCGGCGCAAAATGGCGGCCCGTTCTGGGGCGGGGGTCGCTGCCCAAGCGGGAAAGGCGGCTTGGGCAGCGGCGATCGCCTCATCGGCCTGCTGCTTGCTGGTCAGCCCCACCTTGCCCACCACCTGAGTGGGATGCGAGGGATTTACCGAGTCCAGCGCGGCCTCGGTATTGACCGCTTCGCCATTGATGATGGGACTGTAATGCTGGCCGAGCTGCTGCCGAACTTGATTCATGGCTGCAGTAGCAGCGTCGCGCTCGGGGGCGATCGCATAATCGGTATCTGCCGCATTCACAAAGGGGGGGGCCCAGTCGCCTAAATCTTCTGGCTCGCCAGCAGCGACGGCTTGGTCTTCAGGGGCAAATTCTGGGGCCACGAGCAGTTGTTCAAGTGAGGCATCCTCTTGGTTCTGTCGCAAAAATGAGCTGTTGGCGGTGTTTTCTAACAGGCGGCGAATCAGGTAAGACATGCCGGGAATCAGATCGCCAAAGGGAGCGTAAACGCGCACCCGATAGCCTTTGTCAGACAAGGTTTTTGCCAGCTTATCGGCCATGCCGTAGAGCACCTGTAGCTCGATACGGCGTTTGGGAATCTGCAGTTCTTCAGCGATCGCCATCGCGTGGGCCTGGGACCTGACGTTATGACTACCAATCGCCGCATAAAGATACCCATGGTTCTCTAGCAGCAGCCGCGTCATGCGCTCGAAGTTGGCATCGGTGGAAACCTTCTGGCGGTATACGGGACTGGGCCAGTTGTTCTGCCGCGCGGTGATAGTTTCTTGATCCCAGTACGCGCCTTTTACCAAGCGCACCGTGACGGGGGTATTTCGCTGTTTGGCCCAGGCTACCAGGTCTACCAAATCTTCATAGCTATCGCGCAGATAAGCCTGCAGGGTGACGCCAATGTCGTCGCGATCGCGAAATTCCTCTTCCAGCAGCAAATCTTTGAGAATTGCTAGCGTCAGGTCCTTATAGGTGTACTGCTCCATATCAAAATGCACCATCACCTGCAGCTCAGCGGCCCGGCGTAACAGGGTCCGAATGTGCTGGCTCACGGCCTGACGGCTGCCCTCGGCATCCAGCGGATCAAACTGAGAATAAAATGCCGTCAGCTTTACCGACACCTGCACTTTCGAGAGTTCCTGCCCGTCGGCCTGATCAATCGCCGGAACGGTCTTCCACTTTTGAGCCGCGGTGGATAGCTGGGTCATCAAATCGAGATAGCGGTAGAGGTAGGCTTCTGCCTCTGCTTCAGTGATAACGGCTTCTCCCAACAAATCCATCGTAAAGGTGAGCTTATCCTTGCGCAGGCGCTCGATCGCTTTGATAGCCTTATCCATGTTCTCGCCAGAAATGTAGCGATAGGCGAGGGTTTCAACGGCCGGAGCAACAGTAGTCGCAGCGAGCTGTCCGGGCATGGAATCAGGCTCGGTGAAGTTAAGCAAACTCTTGAGTGCTCCCGGTAGCTCAACGGCTTCGGCAGTCAAATACTCTTGCAGATGACGGGCAATTTCGGACTTGCTGCGGAGCGCCGGCAGCACGTCAATAAAGCGAAAAAGCTGGACTTTTAGACCAGGATGACTCATGGCAATATCCATGATTTTGTCGTCCCAGCGCATCTGATCCCGCACTTGGGCAAAGAAGTTTTTCTTTTCACGAGTTGCCATCAGAAGACTATTGGCGATCGCCAAAGTCTTGGTTTCGTAATCAGGTTTTTGAATTTGAGCAACCATAATTCTTTCAAACTGCCGGTGAAGTTAAACGATGTGGAAGACGATACTTCCCCCTATCGTCAGAGGGAGCACTATTATCCTAACGAGCATTAACAAGACTTAAAAAGTCAGAGAAATTTGATAGTCCTTTTGGCAAGATAGATAGATAAGCGGCTAAACAATCACCTCCTCAACAGTCCATTTTTTCCTATTTAACATCGCCGATGGCCCTACAGATTGTTGTCAATCGACATATTTCAGAGGCATCATCAGATTTATGATTAATATAATTCGAGTTTGATAAAAACTCAGATATTTTGCCTTCGTATCTCTGACGACACTTTATCAAGCTCTCAAAATCCCAGAATTTCAGTCCAAGATAGTGATAAGAGGACTCCATCATGCCCCTATTTTCTAGTGAAAATGTTCTAGTCCCTATGGACTTTTCTAATGAAGCAATCAAGACCCTTAAGGACACCCTAGAATTTGTCGAAGCCCCCGATAAGATTCACGTTATCAATGTACTATCGCCGCTTGAAGCGACGGATCCTGGGGTGATTTGGCAAACAGTTGACGACGATACTCGGATCAAGAAGGTGACAGAGGCGTTCTATCAGCACTTTCCAGAAGAGGCTTATCAATCTGTGAAATTCACCGTTGCGATGGGTAATCCGAGTTCTGAAATTATTGACTATGCTGAACAAAACGCCATCAATCTAATCGTGATTCCCTCTAGCGGCAAAACTGGGCTCTCTCGATTTTTCTTAGGTTCGGTTGCGGAAAGAGTCGTGCGATTTGCGCCTTGTCCAGTGCTGGTTATTCGCCAATAACGCTTGAGGGATAAATGGCATCCGATGGGGGCAAGCGCCAATCTTTAACGTCATCGATTTTTTTCTCAGCGCCCAGTTTTCTTCTCGCCCACCTTAGCCCTGTTTACCTAGGGCAAGCTCTATCAAGGGACGGATGCAATCGCAATCAAAACCGCCCACTTGGTGCTGGTCAAATAAATAAGGACAAAACATTAATTTTTAATATCAAAAATCGTTGTCCTTTCATGACAAATTAGGTCATGGCTTCATGTTTTTCTGCGCCACTACTCGCTGACGCCGCACTTTTCGATGCGGCAACCAGCCAGTCTTAAAGATTGTCGGCTCTGGTGTCGTGGCCCTAAAGACCCTAGAGCCAGTGCGATCGCCCGTCACTGATGCAAACGTCAGTGGCCGATGGCCATAGCGCCGCTGCATCGCCTCACAGTACGGCAGCTCAGTCTGTCGCTCACGCGAACAAGGCCGCTAGGTCCAAGTCCGCAATGGTTGCCAAGAAGGTCTTGAGGCGGGTAGCGATCGCCTCAACGCCCCCGGCCACATTCGACTCAATATTGAGCGGCAGCACCGGGTCATGCAGCGACAGCCGCAGCAAAAACCAGCCGTTTTCCGTCGCTGCAGAGCAGGCCACTCGCACGCCTTCGTGGTTTTTGGGCACGATTGTCCAGTCAGGCTGCGTTTCGACAAACGCCTGCAGTTGCTCAATGACCGCATTCCCGTGGGCTTTAAAGTCCGACGCCTGAATTTTAAGGCGAAACTCTTGGCTATCTGCCGGTTCCTGCAGCGAGCTAATCAGGTCAGTTAACCGCTGATCGTTGAGCCGCGCTTTGGCGAGTTCGGCCAGCAACTTGCTCACCAGATAAGCCCCGTCATCCAAAAAATAGTTCTCTTTCATCGCCGCGTGGCCCGACGTTTCGATCGCCAGCCAAGCCGCCTGCCCCGTCTCATTCAGCCTTACGGCTTCATTGATGACGTTTTTGTAGCCGCGCCTAAAGCGATGGTGGAGGCCGCCCAACGCTCCCTCGATGAACTGGGTCAGACCGTCAGAAGTAATCGAGTCAGTCACAATCGCAGAACCGGGATGTTCTCTCAGCACAATCGCGGCGATTAGCGCAATTAAGCGGTTACGGTTGAGTTCGCGGCCCTGATGATCGACCGCCGCACCGCGATCAACATCGGTGTCAAAAATGATGCCAAAGTCGGCTTGATGCTCGACCACGGCCTGACAAATGGCCGCCATGGCTTCTCCATTCTCAGGATTAGGCACATGGTTGGGAAAAGTGCCGTCGGGCTCTAAAAACTGACTGCCAGTGGTGTCGGCTCCCAGCGGCTGCAGCACCTTGTCAGCATAAAAGCCACCGGCGCCATTGCCCGCATCGACGACGATTTTGAGTCCCTGCAGCGGCTCGTTGTAACGATCTGGGTGGTTGACCGCCTGGCGAATTTGTCGCACCAGCTCCGCCGCATAGGCCGAAATCAAATCCTGCTGAGCGATCGTTCCGACTTCTGCCCCGGCCTCAAACGCTCCTTCTGCCGCCAAGTTCAAAACCTGCTTGATATCGGGTTTGCCAAGGCCGCCCTGACGAGTAAAGAACTTTAGGCCATTGCGGTTAAACGGCAGATGGCTGGCGGTCAGCATGATCGCCCCGTCGCAGCGAAATTCTGGCAGCACGGTGCTCATAAACATGGCTGGGGTCGAGGCCATGCCCACGTCATAAACGGTTGCGCCCAATGACGCCATGCCTTCGATGACGGCCGTCATCAGCGCCGGCCCAGACAGGCGACTGTCGCGACCGATCGCGATCGTGCAATCTGCGATTGACTTTTGCACTTGCAGGCCGAGCCAAGTCACAAAAGCTTGGCCTAAGGTCTTGGCCACCGCTGGCGTTAAATTCACTGGCTCGTCAGCCACTCCGGCCAACGCCACTCCCCGAATGTCGGATCCGTTTTGCAGCGCTGCCCAATCCACTGCTGTCGCTGAAAGAACCATGTGAGATCGCTCCTTTACCAATTCGATCACGATAAGCGCGATCGTCAAAAATCATGGGCAATCTTCAGCATTTTTGTACATGTCGTTTGGAGTTCAGGATTCAGTCAGAATGTGGCATATGGAATACGAAGTATGCGAACTAAGTCACAAGCAGCAGGCAAGAGGAAATCTGGGAGGGTTCTGAATTTTGGATAAATCCTGATTGCGGGCATAAAAATCCCGGGTTTGGGGCTGATTTAACCCGGTTTGCTAACAACTCTTGGAAATCATGTTAGTCACCTCCATACCCAGCGCCCCTCACACCCATCGCTTCACTCGCCGTATTCTCGGCTCTTGGCAATGCGGTAACTCAGCAAGATCACCGGCGCCATACCCACAACGAGAATCGCGAGGGCCGGGGCAGCGGCGTCTACCAGCCGTTCATCAGAGGCATATTGAAAGACGCGCACGGCTAACGTATCGAAATTGAAAGGCCGAATTACCAACGTGGCGGGCAATTCTTTCATCACATCGACAAATACTAAAGTAGCTGCGGTAAGGAGACTGCCGCTTAATAAGGGGGCATGAACGCGGATTAATGTCTGCATTGGGGAGTTGCCTAGGCAGCGGGAGGCATCGTCGAGAGTCGGACGAATTTTAGCTAAGCCCGCCTGCACGGTGCTGATGGAGATCGCCAAAAATCGCACCAGATAGGCAAACACAAGCGCCGCAATGGTGCCGCTGAGGAGCAGGCCCGTCGGCACCCCCAGCCATCGCTCAGAAAGGGCAGAAATCGCGTTGTCTAAGCGGCCCACAGGCAGCAAAATGCCCACCGCAATCACCGCACCCGGTACGGCATAGCCTAGCGCAGCAATCTGCACGCCCCAACGGACTCCGGCCCTCGGCTGCAGGCGCGCTCCATAGGCCAAAATCAGGGCCAGCGCAATCCCCAGCGCGGCAGTAAGGCTAGCCAAGATCAGGCTATGACCGGCCAGCTCGAAGAACTCTCGGTTAAAGGACTGATCGAGATTAGTTAGGGTCATCCACAGCAGCAGCGCGGCGGGCAGCAAAAGGCCCAACGTAATAGGCAAGGCACAGGCCAGCACCGCCGCGATCGCCCGTAGGCCCCGTAACTCAAACTGCGAGAGACTGGGTGAGCGGCCGCCGCTCTGGTAGTAACGTGCCTGCCGCCGCGACCACCGCTCCAGCGCTATCAGCACGACAATAAATAGCAGCAGCAGGCTAGCTAGTTGGGTCGCGGCGAGTCGTTCCCCCATGCCAAACCAGGTGCGATAAATGCCGGTGGTAAAGGTCGGCACGCTGAAATAGTCCACCGTGCCAAAGTCGTTTAGCGTTTCCATCAGAGCTAGGGCCGTGCCAGCGGCAATCGCCGGTCGTGCCAGCGGCAGCGCCACGGTTTGGAAACTGCGCCAGGCATTGCAGCCCAGCGAGCGGCTGGCCTCCAACGTGCAGAGGGACTGCTCCTGAAAAGCGACTCGCGCCAGCATATAAACGTAGGGGTAAAGCACTAGGCTAAACAGCACAATCGCGCCCCCCAGCGATCGCACATTGGGAAACCAATAATCCGCTGCCGTTTCCCAGCCCAACATCATGCGCAACTGCGTCTGCACCGGGCCAAAATAGTCTAAAAAGTCCGTGTAAGTATAGGCCAGCAGGTAGGACGGCGCGGCCAGAGGCAGCAGCAAGGCCCATTCAAACAGCCGGGCTCCCGGAAATCGGCACATGGCAACCAGCCAAGCGGTACTGACGCCCAGCAGCAGCACGCCCAGGCCCACACCAACCATCAACGCCAGCGAATTCAGCACATAGCTAGGCAACACGGTGGCTGCCAGGTGCTGCCACACATCGCTGGCGGCCTCGTCGCCAAAGTTGCTAAAGGCTCCGAAAACCACCGATAGTAAAGGGGTTGCCACCAGCAGCGCAATCAGCAGCACCCCCACTGACCAGCCCGACGGCAGCCTAGCCGTCAGCAGCGATAGGCCAGCCAGCGCTTTCAGTTTAGGGCTCTGGGGACGAGTCATATTAGGCGGATGGGCGCTCGCGGGAGGACTGGGCTGAGAGCGATCGCAGCTCGTCTAACGTCATGATTTCGGTGCCGATAACGTAAATAGCTGACCCGTCATCGCCGGAAAAGACCATTAAAAACTGACGTTCACTGGCTCCTGGCGGCGTTAGCTCATATACATTGCGCCCGGTATCTTCCAGATCATCGCGTAGCGTAACCGTATAGCCGTCATCTTCGAGTCCGGCCACGAGCGATCGCGCTACTGTGCGATAGCTGCCGACACCGCTCACCTGGCGACAGTCACTCAGGCCAAAACAGCCCCCCACCGCTGCTGCCACATGGGGAAAGTCGCGGCCATAGCCCAACAGCGGCTCGGCATCTGTCGATGGGGTAAAAGCGAAAGCCGACCGGCGATTGTCGTCTTGTCCATCGTCAATGGGAAGCTGATCGGTTGAAGGTGTAGGAGTATCTTTAGCAAGCACATTTTTAGCCGGCGTTTGAGGCGGCTCTGGAGAGGCCATCGGCGGCCTAAGTGCCGCTGACGCCGCAGCGCCAGCGGCGGGCGGCGCGCTGACTGATTCTGCCGGCGGCGCGGCAGCGGCGGCGGCCGTTGGCGGCTCAGCGACTGGCTGTGAAGGCAAAATAACCACTGAAATATCGTTTCGGGTGGTCACTTCCGGCTTTGGCAGAGAAACGGGTGCGGTCTGTGGAGGTGGCACCGGCAGCCGCAGAATTATCCCATGGGCAGCAGCCGACAGCACCAAAACGAGGGGAATCACGACCGCTTGTCTAAGCTTAGGAAGAGAAACCAATTGCCCTAACCTGACTACTCTCAATCACCTGCCTCTAAGGAAATTTTCGATCCTAGAAGGCCCGTGCGGCGAAGCACTACGCCAAAGTTTCGCCAGCATCGGCGGCATTCTACAAGCGATAAATTATTTCCTGTAAATCCCATAAACCTGCAGCTTTAGACCGGCATCGTTTCTGGGTAAACTCAGCAGGCAATAGGCTTTTGTCATTAAGATCATAGCCTTAATAATAGTCACTTACAATAACAGCGGCGCGATCGCTAGCTGCACGACAATAGTTCCTTTGGAGCGAGGCCAAGAGCAACGAGACGCGATCGCGACTTTTCAGAGCCCATTTACGAAAGGCCTCTCAAGGAGTCGTGAGATTAATGCCAAATAGGGAATTGAGCGATTAATGTGGCTGACCTCCACGGCGTTTGTAAATTACCTCTCAGGTCAATTCAGCCGTCGGATGAACGTTTCTGTCAGAGACAATTCGCTAATCTAGCTATGCAGACTTTAATGACGAGCGTATATATGAGAGTGTCTCCCATACTTTTCAGCGGTTCTGGAGTGATTCTGACCGCCGCCAGCCTGATGATTGTGGGATGTTCTGCACCGAAGGCCAGCGGTGGCGATATCGAGGCGATGATCGCCCAGGTTCGAACCGGTGAATGCCTAGACTGTGAGCTGCCAGGAGCCGACTTTGCGGGTCAAAACTTGAAGGAGGCTAAGCTCAATCGGTCTGATTTGAGGAATGCTAAACTCGCTGGGGCTAACCTCAGCAACGCTTTAATGGACAGCGTTGATCTGCAAAATGCGGACTTAGCCAACGCCAACTTGACCCAAACCGCCCTCACGTCTGCCAACTTAACGGGGGCTAACTTTAAAGGGGCCGATTTGAGCGGGGCTTATCTGCGAGGAGCCAATCTCGCAGATACCGATTTTACCGACGCCAACTTAACCGGGGCCAATCTCGCCAACACCAACCTCGACGACGCCGTCCTCGACGGAGCCACCCTCAATGACGCCATTTTGCCAGAAGATTTTGACGCGCCTTAGCTTCAGGAAAAAGCCCATTTTGGAGCGGTTCCCAGGCATAGCCAGCATCCTTTCTGCGAGCTTTTAAGAACTGGCTGCAACCACAATTACAGCAATTCCTTACCTAGGAAAATACACCACTCTGCCTGAAGGCAAGGCTGCAGGGCATTTTTAGGACTTTAGTTAATATCAAAAACGCTGCTGATCCTGATGAAGATGCCTTAATCTGCCTTGAACATCCGTCCTACGCTGCTGGTCAGCATTTCTCGCGGCACAAAGCGGCTCGCGTTGACCAGAATTTGATTGATTAATCCACCTGTGACCACATTGGAGCCGCCGCGATCAAGGGCTTTCAGGGCCTCTTGCACGACTTCTTCAGGGGTCGAAAGGTTCTGTCCGAGCGGCGCTTCCGTCGTGTTTGGAAAGTCAGCGGTCTTGAAAAATTCGGTCGCGGTGGGGCCGGGGCAGACGCCCAGTACTTTGATATCGTAAGGCTGGCACTCGTACCACAGCGATTCACTGAAGCTCAGAACAAAAGATTTGGTGGCAGCGTACACGGCAAAATAGGGAATTGGCTGAAAGGCAGCGGTAGAACTAATGTTTAGAATGCGGCCAGATCGCCGCGCTTTCATACCCTGCAAAGCTCGATAGGTCAGCTCCACCAACACCGTCACATTAAGCTGAATCATCTTCAAATAGGTCGTCAGGTCGCCGTCGGTTAGTTCGCCATAGACGCCAAATCCCGCATTGTTCACTAGCAAGTCCACTTCTACTTCCTGCTGTTCAAGCTGGGCAAAGATGCGGTCAGTCGCGTCCGCCGCAAGCAAATCTTGGACGATAGCCGTGGTTCTGACGCCGTAGGTTTGGGTCAACTGCTCTGCCAGCGCCTGCAGTTTATCCTGCGATCGCGCCACCAGCACCACGTCTTGGCCTCGGGCCGCCAACTGTGCCGAAAATTCCGCGCCAAGGCCCGATGAAGCTCCCGTAATCAATGCCGTCGTCATGGGTTTCTGATTCTCTGCAAATTTGTTTTGACTTTAAGACGCTTTGAAAGAACACGGCTCTGCCATCGGTCATAATTTTTGCCGCTGCATGCTAAGTTCTAGAACAATCGCCGATAGATGAGCCGCATGCTGACGCTGACACAGGTTTGGGGAGCGCTGCTGATTTTCATCGTGGGGCCGTTGCTGGGGGCGCTGCCGCTCAGCCACTGGGTCGCCCAGTCATTCGCGGGGGAGCAAACCGATCTCTTACCGGCGGGCACTGCGGGGGTTAACGCAGCGTTTGAAGTGGGCGGAATGCTCGCCGGCAGCCTCGCGCTGGGGCTGGAAGCGGCAAAAGGTATTGGTCTGATGCTGCTGGCGCGGCAATATTTTCCCACCGATCCCGCTTGGGAAATTGTGGCGCTGATGGCCCTGGTGATGGGCCGCTACTGGGCCGTTAAAGCCGTGGGCACGACAGCGGTGCTCTGGGGAGCGATCGCCCATTCCCCGGTCACCGCTGGACTCACTCTGTTAATCAGCGTGTTGGGATTCACTATTTTTCGTGAGCGCCAGCAGGGACGCCTGCTCGTGCTCGTGCTGTTCCCCGTAATTGCGGCCCTTCGTCAAGCCAGCGGCATGCAAATTTTGCTCACCGCCTGCCTCTGTGGCCTCATCGGCTGGATTTACGAAACCCTCCCCGAGGAGCTGGCACTCCCCACCACTGGAACCCGGCTAGAGTCGCGCCGCCTGCTGGGCTTTTTTCGCAGCGATCGCGCGCTTCTCGCCTTAGAAAAACCGTTAGATGCAGCAGTCGCCGGCAGTAAGGCTGCGCGGCTGTCGCAGTTACTGGCGTGGGGCTATCCGGTGCCCCCAGGCTACGTGCTGCCCGCTGGCGACGACCCTGCGATGCTGCTGGACATCACCCGGCCTTCGGCAACTGCCCCCGTTGTCGTGCGGCCTTCTATCATCGGCGATCGCCCGGCCCTCTCCTCTAGTGCCGGACAATATGCCGCCAGCCTCGACCTGACATCCCAAGAAGCGCTCTATGCTGCGATGAACCAATGCTTCCGTGCCTACGATCGCTCCAGTGCAGTGCAGTATCGACGCGACCGCGATTTGCCCGATGGCAGTTTGGCGGTGATTGTGCAGCAGCAGGTGCCGGGACTGTGTAGCGGGGTTGCCGCCAGCCGCGATCCCTTTACCGGCACGGGCGACGTCGTTGTGGTTGAAGCGCTGGCGGGGCCAGCCGCTCAAGTGACGGGGGGACAGCATCCGCCAGAGCGCTTCCACGTCACACTGCAGACTGATGATTTGCCCAGTCAGATACAACGCCCCGACAGTTGGCAAATTCCTGAAGCGCTGACGCTCCACGTAGACGGTACCGGCAATAGCCCTCATCGCCTGGTAGAAGCGGTGGCGTTTTTAGCCCGCCATCTGGAGCGACGCTCCCAGGGCATTCCTCAAGTGATGGAATGGAGCTTTGATGGCGATCGCCTCTGGCTGCTGCAAAGTCGCCCGCTCATACCGCCCCCGTCCCCAGCCTCCGATGACGTTTCCCCCGCGCTGCCAGGCTCCGCACCGTCCGATTCAGCAACATTTCCCGCGGCCTCGCCGGCCGCACTGATGGGGCTGCCCATTTGTCCGGGAACGGTAGTCGGAGAAGTGTGGGTTCTAAAAGCAGTCAGCGATCCCCGGGCGCTGCCGCCTAACAGTGTGCTGGTCGTCCCGTATCTCAAAGCCAGTGAAATTCCAGTGATTGCCCAAATCGGCGTGCGCGGCTTGATTGCTGAAACCGGCGGGCAGTTGTCCAATGGCGCGATCGTGGCTCGCGAATATGGTTTACCCACGGTGGTACTGCCACAGCGGCAAAATTCCCTAAAACCTCGACAGCTTATTCGCTTTAATGGCCAATCTGGTTCCGTAGAATTGCGGTAACTTCTGTGTGGAAATCACGGTAATTTTCAA
>JBCCNE010000026.1:0-20145 GCA_039026015.1 Cyanobacteria bacterium P01_C01_bin.70
GTACAGTCACCTCCCAAGAGCAGGCATTTTTAGATGATTTATATCGAATTTTAGAAATTCCTGGCGATACAGCATTACAAATTGTGCAGGTAATGACCATCAAAAATCGTGGTTAGACACGCATTTTCACCGTATGACGTTCATCTAAGACCCAATTAGTTTGAAACGTTTGGTATTATTCTACTTTTCTAAAGCTACTTTTCTAAAGCTACTTGTGTGAAGCATAAAGGCGTTTCTATTTCGACAGTCTTGCGTTCTACGGATGTATGCTTTTTTACTTGCAAAGCCCCTGCATCATATATGGGGGCGGCCATGCCTGTCTTCAAAGTCTTTTGTCTTTAATTGATGACTTGTCCCAGATTAATTGACTCCAGCGAGCCAAGACGTTAAGAGTTTTGGCCTCTAAAACGTTAGTTACAAAAGCCGTTTGGGTAACTTGTGACCAGTCTTTAACAGGTTAAGTGTATGGACAGACGCTTCTTTCTTCAAGCTGGGGTAAGTCTGGCTTTGACGACCGTTGTTCAGAGCTGTGCAGCAGCGTCTAAAACCAACGACTCTAGCCTGGAAATCAGTCAACCATTACTAAAAAAAATCAAAGAAAAAGGATATTTGTTAGTTGTGACGGAGGACGATTATCCTCCTTTTGAGTTTTTGGTTAATGGTGAACCGACAGGATTTGACCATGAATTGCTTGATCGGTTGAGACAACAAGTTGAATTTGAGATTCGACAAGAAATTTTGCCTTGGCAGGGGCTGCTGCCAGGAGTCGCAGAAGGTAAATATGACGCGGCTGTGACTGCCGCCATCATTACGGACGATCGCGTCAAAACCCTTGATTTCACCATGCCGATCGCTGAATCCACAATCGCTTACGTTAAGCGCAAGGATGACGCTTCTATTCAGTCAATCACGGACTTGTCTGGCAAGTCGCTCGGCGTCCAAGCTGGGGGTGCATCGCTAGAGGCGGTCTCTGATTTAGAAGCGACATTAACCGCCCAGGGCGGTACATTGGGCGAGATTAGGCAATACGGGAACTTTACTGAAGCCTATCAGGATCTATCGGGCGAACAGGTAGATGCGGTGCTCAATAACATCGTGTCCCTGTCAGTCCTGGTGAATGAGAAACCCGCCATCTTTGCATTGGGTGAGCGTGTGAGCCCTCAGGCATATGCGGCTTGGGCCGTTCAGCGGGGCAACCAAGAGCTGCTCGATTTTCTCAATCAATTTCTAATGAAGATGCGTGAAACCGGGGAAATGCAGCAGTTGCAGGCCCAGTGGTTAAAAATTCAATTTAACGACCTGCCTACCGAGCCCCTATTGCCTGGCGACCGCCCAATTCAACGATAGCTTTGCCGCCGCCGTGCTCTGCCCACATTGCGCAACCCTTCACCCCCAACACCCCTCATGAACCTTTGGAAAAAAGCATCTAGGCATCGCAGTCTACTCATGCGTCTGCTGATTGGTGGCACCACGCTGATGGTTAGCCTGGGGGCATATTACAGCTATCGCGCTGTGCGCAGCGTCATGCTCGAAAGCCTTGAGAACAATGCCCTGAAGGAGCTAGAGCAAGGTGGCGAAGCGATCGATAGCTGGCTGAGTCGGCTTAAGGTTCATCTCGAGACTCTGTCCAACACCGAAGTGATTGAAGCGATGAATTGGCAAACAGCAGAGCCCTATTTGAAATCAGAGGTACTGCGGTTTAGCGACATCTATGTCGTAGAAATTGCCCAACCGGATGGCCGCAGCCAAACCCTCGGCGGTGGCGTAGGGAATGTCGCGGGTCAAGCCTATTTTCAGGCCGCGATGGCAGGGCAAACCACCATTGGTGATCCCACCCTGTCAGATGGCGACCTGCCCACTGTTGATGTGTCAGCCCCGATTCAGCGATCGCTTGATCGAGTCAGTGCCCCAGTAGGCGTGATTCGCAGCTCTGTCCGGCTGGATCGCGTCGGCTATGTGATTGACAGCGTACAATATGGCGACAACAGTTACGCCTTTCTGCTAGATTCCCAAGGCAACGTCATTGCCCAGCCCCAGACTCATCTCCTGGCCGAGACTGACCGCTCCGACTCCATGATTGCAAGGGCGCAAGAAACTGAACTGGGGCCGATTGTTCAAAAGATCGCCAATCACCAGCGCGGCATAGATTTAGTGGATATTCAGGGCACTTCTTACTATGTCGCCTACTCACCCTTGCAAGAAGCAGATTGGTCAATCGGACTCGTTATTCCTAAAGCAAACATTGAGTCTCAGCTTCGCGCTCTAGACACTATTGCCTTCATCATTTTGGGGCTCGCTGCCACCATGATTGTTGTGCTTTGGCAGGTGCAGTCTTTTGAACAAAAACAACTTAAAAAAGCAAATGATACGTTAGAAAAACGAGTTCAAGAACGCACGTCAGAGCTCTCAACGACTCTGGAAAAACTACAGCAGTCACAAATCCATCTTGTACAAAGTGAAAAGATGTCGGCATTAGGAAGTTTAGTGGCTGGCGTAGCTCATGAAATTAATAATCCAGTCAATTTTATTCATGGCAATCTCTCTCATCTAAAACAATACTCTGAAGATTTAGTGGGGTTTATCACCTGCTTTCAACAGCACTACCCTGAGCCGGCAGCTGAAGTTCAAGCAGAGGCTGAGTCAGTTGATTTGGAGTTTCTGCAGACGGATATCTTTAACGTTTTATCCTCGATGAAAATGGGCACCGATCGCATTCGGCAGATTGTGCTGTCTTTACGTAATTTTTCTCGCGTTGACGAAGCGGAATGTAAAGACGTCAATATTCACGAGGGCATCGACAGCACACTTTTAATCCTGCAGCATCGGATTAAAAGTCAAGTAAATCGTCCCGAAATTAAGATCATTAAAAACTACGCCAATTTGCCACCCGTACAGTGTTATCCGGGATCGCTCAATCAGGTATTTATGAATATTATTGCCAACGCCATAGACGCCCTAGAGGAGAGCTATGAAAAAGAATCTCAGACAAAATTTACCGAGCAGCCAGCAGCAATCACTATATCAACGGATGTGGTTGATCAAACCTGGATAAATATCATGATCGCCGACAACGGCCCAGGCATTCCTGAAAAAATTCGTCAACGAATTTTTGAGCCTTTCTTCACCACCAAAGCGGTGGGTAAAGGAACCGGCATGGGCATGTCAATTAGCCATCAAATTATTACCCAAAAGCATCATGGTCGCCTGTATTGTCATTCTCAAATGGGTAAGGGAACAACGTTTATTATCCAATTGCCGCTGGCCCAGGCGCTATCCGTGGCGGCTTAACGAGCCCGACAAACAGCAAAGCTGAGCACCCTGTTAATGCAATAGGGTGGATGAGTCAGCAGTTGCGCCACCCCTAGCCACTGCAGATATTGCCTGACCGAGCAGAAAAAATTCTTCTTAGCGACAGAGCACGCGGCGCATATGCTCCATATTGCCAGGCAAATCTTGACGCATGCCCTGCTCAATTAAGAAGCCCGGCACTGGAATCAGCGGCGTAGCCTGCACCGAATACGTCAGCAACGTACCGTTTTGCCAGTCCTGCAGGGTGAGGTCAGCGCCAAAATCTTTGAAAGTGCCCTTTTCGAGGCGAAACTGCAGGCTGTGGTAAGGATCTTCGTAGACCGTCAGGTAAATTTCAACTTCGGCAGCAATTGCTAAAAAGGCTTTTCGCCCCACTTGATAAAGCCGGTGCACACCAGGCTGTGAGGCACGCACTTCACTCCGGCTGATATTGGGAAAAAACTCTACCCAACGAGGATATTGCGTCAGCTGTGCCCAAATGTCGGCTCGCGGCGCTTCGACATACATTTTGGCCGTGACTGCCCCGCCCATCAAACCGTGGGTCGATGTTTCAACCAGGACTCGCCCCCGCCGTAGTATGTCCACTTCGCGTCCTGAGTGCGATCGCGTTTGCGGCCCAAACAGAAAGGCCGGTCGGGTAGAGGGGGAAAGTACCGTTGCGCTGCTGACCATAAACTCTCGACTCCAAAAATGATAGAGTGCATTTTCCTGATTGAGGGAGAAAGTGTCTTTGCGAATGTGATCGTAGTATCTCCTAGGCGTCATAAAAATTAGCAGAAGCAAGCAGCAATGGGGATGAAGTTTTCAATAAGCTCGATTTAAAAATCAACGACTTCAGTAAATTTAAGCCCAAGAAGTGTAAAAATAAAACTCAGTATTTTCACGATGTCTGCGTAGGCTTACGGAGTCTCTCGGCATCTGGAGAGCGTAGAGCTGCGCCGCTCACCTCTAGACAACCCTATTTAAGCCGCTGCCCCAATTCCTGGAAGCTCCAGTCCCGAGCCGGCTGACGTGGCCTCTCGCCAACTCGCTAGCTTTGCAGTTCTCTTAATGCTTCAATGCTGGGCAATGTTCAGCCCGTGCTCTCCAAACGCCTATAAGTTGAGGCAAAATTATCGAGATATAGCGCTTCTAATCAAGCGTGCTCGCGGCCCGCATGGCTTTGGCAAGTCGCATCAGTTAGAGCTGAATTGAGCATTAGCTTAACCATCGTGTCAATATAGTCCTCTTTAGAGAGAGGCATAATGTCTCGACCCTGCAAGATATATTGCGTCAGACACATGTAGGCGGCTGAGCCGAGAATGATTTGGGCGATCGCCTGGGAGTTGGCAGAGCCAAATTCTGGATGGGTCTCCAGATATTCCTGCATCAATTTCAGCCCAGGTTTGGTCAGATAAGTAATGAAAGTTCTTGCCAACTCAGGAAAGCGGCCCGACTCGCCAATGACCAAGCGGACAAAGTCATGATAGTCTTCATCCTCGGCAACCGTGTCGATCATCAAACACAAGAGCCGGGGGAGAGATTCGGCAGGCTTGGCGCAGAATAGCTCTGAATTACATTTGAGTTGAAACCGTTCGCGGGCAATTTTTTGCACCAGGGCGCGAAACAACCCCTCCTTATCTTGGAAGTGGTTATACACTGTCGGCTTAGAAACCCCTGCCGTTGCTGCTACCCGGTCCATGCTGGTACCAGCATAGCCATGCGCTAAAAATTCTTGCAGCGCGCCATTCAAAATCTGAGTAGCCTTATCAGTCTTGTTCAAAGCAACGAGCATGGAACAGCAAACACATTATGATTCATATTGATTTTATTCGCTGGCTAATTACGTCATAGCAATTGTTTGCTGGTGACTCAATCAACCAAAGGCAATACTCCCCTCGTCGGCTGGACGTTAGCTAAACGCCAAAACTGTGCGAACCGAGGCTCCTAAGCCCACCTTTAGCAATAAGGCAGCCACTGCTGGCAGTAGTACCACTTCCCGAATTTCCTGGCGTTTTGATTTCGCACTGTCTTATCCGACAAATAAATCCTACAGCAGAATTCGGCATCCGGAATACCCTATGGGAAGAGCAGAGCCCTACGGCGCGCAGAATTAAGCAACTGACTAGAATGAGCATTTCAGAAATTTTAGCGGCCTTGTCTGATTGCAGATTGCCCTACCAGCGAATTTGCGAACCAGTTGCCTGTCAACGACAGAAGTGCTTCAGGGGTCTCTCTATGCCTGATCGCTTTGCCTTACAATAGCTCTGACATTTCAGTCAGCCATCAGCCTCACCATTGCTGCTAGTGCAGGCTGATCATTGCAGATTTTAATCGCTTTTTGCAGCCAAGATCACGGTCACGCTCCGTCACAACCTTAGAGAAACTCACACTTAATCGCAATCACAGGTGACTCCTGATGGCCATTCCTCCTCTGTTTCAGAAGGCACAGCAGTGGTTTTTTAAGACTCCTGAGCGCGCCCTTGACCAAGCCTATGAAGCCGCCAAGATGATCGAAGCGATCGAAAACGAGCATTTTGATGGCCAGCCGATTTCCGCTGTCTATGGCAAGTACGGCAGGAGTTCGATGACCTATTTCAAGGGGGAATTGCAAAAGTATCTCAATTTGATCACCTTGCGGATGACAGAGTTTCGGGCAAGCAATGCGATTGTCAGAGTGTCTGACCCCAGAATTATGGAAATTCAGGTCAACGATCTCAGCGATCGTGATGACCAAACCCCAATGCTCAATGTCATTGACAAGCCCTCTATCTTTTTTCGCAAGCTGCAATTTGTTGACGAGGTCAGGTCGCGCTATGGCCGACCTGAGTCTCCCGCTAACTCGACAGTTGTGATGATCAAGGAACCCGGCACGGCGCCACCGCGTTCTACTCAGGCCGCTCCGCTGTTGAATGGCCAAGCCAACGGCAACAGCCCCAGTGCTGGAGCGATCGCGCCAATGGCCCCTAAGTCCGCCTCAGGGCCAGGCAAAACCGGTCAGCGTTCAGCCGGATTATCTGATCGAGGGAGTGTGCTGCCGCGATCAATTTTGCGCACTGTTGACCGCATTCGACAGGATCTCGATCCCAATGCCGAAGAACAGGTAGTCAAAGACTTTCGTTCCTCCCGAGGCCGCACCACGACGGCAGTTAAGTTTTTGCTCTTGCTAATTATCGTGCCGCTGCTTACCCAGCAGTTTGCCAAAAGCTACGTCGTCGGCCCTGTCGTCGATTATGTCCGCGATCAGCGAGAAGCGGATGTCTTTCTCAACATGGAGATGGAAGAAGAAGCCCTACACGAACTGCAGCAGTACGAAGAACGCCTGCGATTTGAGGTCTTGATTGGCAAAGTGGCCCCCATCCGCGAAGCCGAAATTGAGGAGCGCGTCGTCGAAAAGGCCACTGAAATCGAGGATGAATATCGTAAACGCAGCGCCGACTCCGTTAAAAATGTGTTTTCTGACATGCTGGCAGTGGGAGCATTTGTGCTGCTGCTGGTCAATCAAAAACGCGGCATCCTAACCCTCAAAGGCTTTTTAGATGAAATTGTTTACGGGCTGAGCGATAGCGCTAAAGCTTTCATCATCATTCTGTTTACCGATGTGTTTGTGGGCTTTCACTCGCCTCACGGCTGGGAAGTTCTAATGGAAGGTCTCTCGCGACATTTGGGCTTTGCAGCCAATCGCGAGTTTATCTTTTTGTTTATCGCCACGTTCCCGGTGATTCTCGACACCGTATTTAAATACTGGATTTTCCGATATCTCAACCGCATCTCACCCTCGGCAGTCGCCACCTATAAAAATATGAACGAGTGATGAACTCAGTCAGGCGGCTGATCCACTGGTTAGAGCTGCGATCATGGCCTGGGCAGCGGTAGTCGTTCCGGTACTGACCTTATTTCGGCTGCATGAGTTGCGATCGCCAGCATCCACCATCAACAAATTATCAAGGCTCTAGTGCGGGTATCTTGCCCGCGAACGGAAGGCTTGCACCATCCATACAAACCGGTGTGCTCTCGTTCTGATCGCCAGTTGCTCAACCTGAGTGAAACTGTTCCGGAATAGGGTGTTGAGCAAGTGATTAATATGCTGTCCGCATAAAAATCATCTAGTCGCAGGAACTTAAACCTGCTTATTCTCGACAAAGAAAATATTGCGGATTGGGTCATTTACCCCCAAACATAATAAAGGCAATCATCTACCAGGCATGTTGCTTTAAAGGTCCCTGGCTTTGCCTAATAACAAAGCTTTTACAAAGCAACTGTAAAGCCATCCGTAAGTATTATCCACATTGAATGATTCCTCCGTTTATCGCGCAAATATTTTTTGTATTTCAGGTCAGTGATTCCACTTGAAGTTTTGAGATATCTTTCATAAACCCTCCTGAAATACACCTGAAAATGCTTGCTATGTGGCTTTTTTAGATATGTTTGGGCACGCTTAAAAAGCTACAACCTGCCCCCAAGCTCTTCTCGAGAAATTAATCAATTTTCTTGATTATCGTAAAGTTAATCGTTGTCTCCGGACATTCCACTTGGGGCGAGGCATATGTGTATGTATGAGCTATCGATAAGGCTATTCATATGCATTTATGCCGAGCGCTGAGTCGCCCTAGTGCCTAGTCATTGCTTCTCAACCTCGCACCCTGGGACATTTTCCCAGTCACGAAAAGGACATTTTGCAGCCATGCGCATCCTCATTTATTCCTACAATTATCATCCTGAACCCATTGGCATTGCTCCACTCATGACCGAGTTGGCAGAAGGGCTGGTAACGAGAGGACATGAGGTCCGAGTCATTACTGCAATGCCCAATTATCCGGAAAGAAAGATTTATCCAGCCTACCGCGGGCAATGGTTTACGACAGAAGAGAAAAACGGCGTTAAAATTCAGCGCTGCTACGTTTGGATTAGACCCAATCCAGGCTTATGCACTCGCTTGTTATTAGAAGGTAGTTTCGTCGGGCTCAGTTTTATCCAAGCGTTAAAAGGGTGGCGACCTGATGTTATTTTGAACACCAGCCCTTCACTACCGGTAGCGGTACCAGTGGCGCTTTTGAAGCTGATATTTCGCTGTCCGACAGTGCTTAACCTGCAGGATATTTTGCCTGAGGCAGCCGTACAAACCGGCCTGATTAGTAATCCCTTAGCCATTCGGGCGTTTGAAATACTGGAGAAATTTGCTTATCGTTCAGCCACTCAAATTAGCGTCATTGCTGAAGGCTTTCGTCAAAACCTGTTAAGCAAAGGTGTACGCGACAGCAAGATGAAGATCATCTCCAATTGGGTTGATGTAAACTTTATTCGCCCTTTACCAAAATATAAAAATGCTTTCCGCCAGATAAATGGTTTAGGTGATAAATTTGTGGTCCTTTATTCCGGCAATATCGCTCGGACTCAAGGTATCCAGACTGTCATTCGGGCGGCCGCGCAACTGCAGCACATTAAAGATTTGGTCTTCGTGATTGTCGGTGAAGAAAGCCAGCTAGCTGACTTAGATGACTTTAGGCAAGAGCTGGATGTTCACAATGTTTTGCTGCGACCGTTTGCGCCTCGAGCAGAGCTGCCGGAAATGCTGGCAGCGGCGGATGTTGGCTTAATTATGCAAAAGCGTAATGTCGTCGGATTTAATCTGCCGTCTAAGACTCAGGTTTTGCTGGCCAGCGGTCGGCCAATCTTGGCAGCGGTTCCAGCTCACGGCACAGCCGCCCAGGCTATTCGGAGCAGCGGCGGTGGCTTAGTAGTCGAGCCCGAAAACGCTAAAGAACTGGCTAAAGCAATTCAGCACTTACATGCCCATCCTGAGATTGCCGCTAGATTGGGACGTCAGGGACGCTACCACGCCACAAACGAATATTCCTTTGAGCAGGCTCTTAATCGCTATGAAAATCTGTTTAACCAGTTAGTGGTAGGAAAGCGGGAGCGATCGCCCTACGGCAAGATGACCCCACAAATGGTGTCTGCCGATGCCACCTCTAGTTCTCAACTACCTTCTCGGATACGGTAAATCAGTCGCAGCCATAAACTACCTCGTTGGGAAACCGGGCATTGTACAGCGAACAAAATGCCCGGTTTTTTAGGCCGCATGGGCTAAAGCGCCATTAGTACGATGCAGGAACGGGGCTCTACGCGATAACGGCTGCTGGTGACGACCTCAGTAGTACTGTCTACAATGTCTTCGGGAGCAGGTCGGGCAGTATTGATAATGCGATACCACTGACTGTGAGCGTGGGGCTGGGGTAAAGCGAACTCCAGCGGCTCCCAGAAAGCATTAAGGATAACGTGCATTTCCTCTTCTACGCCGGGATCATTTAAGGTAAATGCCAGACTATGAGAATGCGCTGCCCAGTCAGGCTCAAACAGCTCAACACCGTGCCAAGTAATGTGTGGGGCGTCAATATGATGTGCGGTGACTTGGAGCCAATGGGTTTGTTGAAATAGCCGCAGATTTTGGACTAGATCGACCATGCGCTGGGTAAAGCGGAAAATTTCACTGTGGTGATGTAAGCGTTCCCAGTCAAACCAATTCAGGGAATTATTTTGACAATAGGCGTTATTATTACCTTTTTGGGTGCGGCTCACCTCATCGCCCATCAGCAACATTGGCGTGCCCTGAGAAATTAGCAGGATAGTAATCAGGTTTTTAAGCTGTCGTACTCGCAACTTTTGCACAGCCGAATCGTCAGTTGGCCCCTCAAGACCACAATTCCAGCTAAAGTTGGCATCCGTGCCGTCGCGGTTTTTTTCACCATTGGCGGCGTTGTGTTTTTGATTGTAGGTAACCACATCGTGCAGGGTAAAACCATCGTGACAGGTCACAAAGTTGATGCTGCGATTGGTTTCTCGCTGCGGATCATTAACAAAAATGTCGGGACTGCCCAAGATTCGAGCAGCCAGCTTACCTACCGTATCGTCATCGCCTTTCACAAAGCGTCGGACATCATCGCGAAAGGGGCCGTTCCATTCGGCAAAGCGATCGCCGATAAATGACCCCACTTGATACAAACCAGCGGCATCCCAAGCTTCAGCAATAAGCTTGGTGCGGGCTAGCACAGGATCAGACTCGATCGCCCAAATAATCGGCGGATCGTCAGAAGGTTGACCCGCTTTGTCACGGGACATCACCGAAGCCAAATCAAATCGAAAGCCATCGATATGCATCTCTGACACCCAATAGCGCAAGCTATCGAGAATCAAGCGGCTGACGACAGTATGGTCAGATTTGACGGTATTGCCGCAGCCACTGTAGTTAGCATAGTGCGCCGGATTATCCTGCTCCAGGATGTAATAAGTCTGATTGTCTAGTCCGCGAAAAGAGAGGGTGGGGCCACGATGATCCCCTTCAGCAGTGTGATTAAACACCACGTCTAAAATCACCTCAATATTCGCCTTATGCAGAGCCTTGACCATGTCGCGAAATTCGTCTACCGGCCCCATGGGATCAGAGCGCGAGCTGTAGGCTCGATGGGGCGCAAAAAAACTGATAGTGCTGTAGCCCCAGTAATTGCTCAACTCCAAAGGCGCATCACGCTCATCAAACTGGTGCACCGGAAGCAGTTCAACCGCCGTGACACCCAAAGATTTGAGATAAGGAATTTTCTCAATCACCCCGGCAAATGTGCCTCGCTTGTCTGAGGCAACATTTGAGTTGGGATTTTTGGTCAGGCCGCCAACGTGCATTTCATAAATCACCGTGCAGGAGTAAGGAATATCCAGAGGAGTATCGCCTTCCCAATCGTAAGCCGACAGGTCAACTACGATATTTCTCAAGGCATAGGGCGAATTTTCGCCGGGGCAGCAGGCGGCCTGCCGATCATATTTCTCTTGACCGACCACGGAGCGGCCATACGGGTCAAGCAGCACCTTAGAAGGATCAAAGCGATGGCCTTTATCGGGGGCATATGGCCCTGTGGCTCGATAGGCATACACTTGACCGGCAGTAATGCCTTTGACAAAAGCATGCCAGTAGTTAAACGACCGATGATAACTGGAATCCAGATGGATTGTATGCTTTGGATAGGGGGCTGTTGGCGAGTCATAGAGCAGCAGATCGATCCCCGTGGCGTGCTCTGAATAGAGGCAAAAGTTAACGCCGGTGGCTTCAACGGTGGCCCCTAAAGGAAAGCTCTTGCCAGGGGTAATTCTCAGTGACATGGCAGGGCTCCTATGCAAGTGCTAATGTCCTGGCGTCCAGGAATGTTGGCATCACAGTATTCGATCTCTTGTGAAAAAGGGCGGGTGATGTGAGGGGAGCGAAAGGGTAGAGGAGCAGCATTTATTGTAGATAAGGGCTTGGAATAATTTCCGATTGTGGACGGGGATTTTAGATTCGCGACTGATAATTGGCCGCCCATTCGTGCCTCATGTCTGTGGCTTTAGCCAAGTAAAGCGGAATTAGAGCATCGGAGCTATATAAAATCATGCAAAACGAAGACGCCATCCGGGTACAGTCATCAAGAATTTGACAGCCTAATTTCCCATTCAAGCGATGACATGAGCACTGGCTGCGGCTGCATCAGAGAGGCCATCAGCGATCGCCCGGGCTGAGATCAGTGCTACTCTTCTGCACGCTAAAGCCTGGGTGGGGATTTCAGCTTTGCACGCGGATCTTGCAAGCATATCGCCCCCTCATCCCGGTCAGCCAGGATGTTGCAGTAACCGCAGATCACTTAACATCTTGCTGAAAACGTTAACCGGGGCAAATACTTGACCATTGCTCAACATCGGTACGGGCATCTAATAAGGATGAAAGTTCGCCTCGATAGGTTACCAGCCGACTCCTTTCTAGAGAATTGGACGGCACTAGGGTAATCATTTCATCAACGGTGGCGGTAGCGCAGGCCCAGTCTCTGACCGCCACCGATTGCTCTACTCGCTGGCGCAAGGTGGCCAGTCGGGCGATTCGAGCCTGTTCGCGCCGTTCCGCAGCGATGTAAGATTCGACATTGGCGATCGCCCGCAGCGCATAGGAATCATTGGGTCGCTCTAGCAGCGCCCGCCGAAAATTAATCAGAGCAGTTTGATAATCACCCTGCTCTTCAGCAGCATAGCCCACTAACATCGCCTGAGTATATAAATCCGGAGCAATCTCAGTAATGTTTGTCGGTGTCGCCTCAGTGGCCGCATCCGGGGGCGCGCCGGTTTCTGTGCCTAAAGTGACACCTGGGATGCCATCGGCGATCGCCCCCGAACTGAGCACGCTGACCACTCCGCAAACGCTAACGGTTAGCAGTCCGATTTGGGTAAACTTCGATCGCACAATGCCGATTTGCATAATGACGCCTTCTAACAGAAACTTGGGCTTACAGCACTTTCCGGCCTGTCAAGCGGTGCCATTTCGCCTAAGTGCAAAGACGTAGGGAAATAAGTTGCCCTTCAGTGGCTGCAAAAATGCTGTAATCAGGTTCCCTCAAGGATATCCAAGAATTGCGGTTTCGCAGCAGTAAATTTGGCGTTAACAGCGAGAAAAATGGCCATTTTCGGCGGGGATCTGAAATAATCGAACTAACTTCTTAGGATAAGCATTTTCGTTTTATGGCTAATGTGCCCACATGGACGCCCGATGCCGAAAAGCGGCTCAAAGAAATTCCTTTTTTCGTTAGACCGGCTGCCCGCAAAAAGATTGAGAAGTTTGCTCAGGAAAAAGGGCTTACTGAGATTACTGAAAGCGTTTACGAAGAGGCCAAGAAGCAATTTGGCTAGCGTTCTGTAGCGATCGCGCTGCGAGTTTATTCGCAGCGGGATTGCTCAAACGGTCTGTTGTTAGCGATGGCGTTTGGGGAAAGCTAAAGTTAGGGACTCATTTTAAAAAGTTGTAAATTTATCAATGCTTTTAGGGTGAGCATCCGGCCCGTGTGCGGGACGCTTGCACTATAGATATATAAAACTGGGATGCAGTCTAAAGCTAAACTCAACTTAGAAGTAATCTAGCAACTCTGTAAAAGTCGGTAAAGTCCAGACTTTTAACTTTCGAGCCGACTTAAAGAAAACCGCTCAAATTCTTTTTCAGCATTAATCTCAAGGCTCTTTAAGATTGTCTCTATCGATTAGCGTTCAAAGTTCCCGATGATGACACGGTAACGTCTTGCCTGCCCCTCCCCGAACCTCCGTGATTACGTCGTATCTACAGCCTCATCTACGTTGTGAATCGATTAACTCGTCGACTTCGTCGAACCGGCCACCAGGCCCATAGAGCACTGCGCCAGTCTTCTCTGCATCGTGCCTTCACCATTCCAGTCTTGGTGCAAATTTCACTGGCCGTAGGGCTGGTGGGCTATTTATCATTGCGCAATGGCGAACGAGCCGTCCAGGTGCTCGCATCGCAGTTACGAAGTGAGGTCTCAAAACGCATTGATGGTGAGTTAAAAAGCTACTTTGGCGATCCTCACGCAATTAATCGCCTGAATGCAACCGCTTTTTCTCACGGTGATCTGACTGTTGAAGCAGCCGCTAGAGGCGAGCATTTGCTGTTTCAACAGATGAAAATCTATCCCGAAATAGCCTTTGTTTACTGCGGCAGCGCGCGTTCGGGAGAGTTTTTTGGCATTTTCCGATCGCCCGAAACTGGGCAACTGCAACTATCGTATAGCAACCCCAGTACGAATTACCGACGACAATTTTACAGCCTCGATGTGCGCGGCTATCGCCAGCATTTCTTACATGAAAAGGATATCGCCTACGATGCCCGGATCCGCCCCTGGTTTGAAGCGGCGCTCGATGCCGAGGGCCCCTCTTGGACGGACGTCTATCTGGCGTTTACCACAGGGTTGCCCAACGTGACTGCCAGCGTGCCGGTTTATGGCCGCCAGGATCGGCGCCTGCTAGGCGTCTGCGCCACTGACGTCGTCCTGCCTGAAGAATTTCGCACGTTCCTCAAACAGCTGGAGATTGGCGAGTCGGGGCAAGCCTTTGTGATTGACCGTCAGGGCAACCTAATTTCCAGCTCGACTGATGAGCCGCTGATGAAGCTGGTGGGCGAAAATCCCCAATTTCTCAAAGCATCCCAGAGCAAAAATCACAATGTCAAGCAAGCCGCTAGCTATCTTAAGGCGCGTTTCGAGTCTTTAGACAATATTCAGCAAAACCGGCAGTTGACCTTCGTTCTAGATGGCGAACGGCAGTTTATGGAAGTGTTGCCGTTCAACGACGGGTTTGGCCTCGACTGGCTAATTGTGGTGGTGGTGCCCGAGTCAGACTTTATGGAGCAAATTCTGCTCAATACGCGCATCACGATTGTGCTGTGTGGATTGGCGCTGGTGCTGGCTTTAGCAATTGGCACTTGGCTCGCTCGCCGCCTGACTAGTCCCATTTTGCAGCTCAATGCCGCCGTCAAAGACATCACTGCCGGTCGCTGGCAGCAACGGGTGACGATTAATCGCGCCGATGAGCTGGGCGAACTGGCCGATTCCATCAATAAAATGGCGGCGCAGATCCAGCAGTCTTTTGAGCGCCTCGAGGAACAGAGCCATGCCTTTTCGCGATTTTTTCCGCCGGAATATTTGCGCTTTCTCAATAAACATAATGTCAAAGATGTGCAGTTGGGAGACTACGTCAGCAAAGAGATGACGGTGATGTTTTCCGACATTCGCGGCTTTACCAGCATGGCGGAGAAGATGCGGACGCGGCGCACCTTTCGCTTTATCAATGATTATCTGCAGCGAATCTCTCCGCTGGTGAGGACCCGAAACGGCTTCGTTGTGAAGTTTATGGGGGATGGCATGATGGCAGTGTTTCCCTTTGCAGTGGAAGATGCAATCGACTCCGCGATCGCCCAGTTTCAGGCCGTACGAGAGTACAACGACCAGATTAAATCGGATGACAGCTACGGCTTTGAAATTGAAATTGGCATCGGCCTGCACACCGGCCACGTGATGACGGGCATGATTGGCGAGCCCGATCGCATTCAGCCCGATGCGATTTCCGACACGGTGAATTTGGCGGCCCGCCTTGAGGGCCTCTCGAAGGTATATGGTGCCTCCCTGATTATTTCAGAAGCGGTGCGAACCCAACTGCAAGAACCGGATCGCTATCACCTGCGATTCTTAGATCGGGTAATTGTCAAAGGCCGCACGAAATCCATTGAAATCTATGAGGTCATTGACGCCGAATCCGCGCAGCGGCAGCAAGAAAAACTGCAGGCCCTAGAAAAGTTTGAGGCCGGTATCAAAGCCTATGGTGATCGCGATCTGGTGGCAGCCCATGCTCATTTCTCAGCTATCCGGGCACAATATCCTCAAGACAAAACCGCTGAACTTTATGAGCAGCGCGTCCATCAGCTTATGGCCGAGGGCATTCCCGAAAATTGGGATGGCGTCTGGGCCTTTAACCATAAGCGCTAGGGAGCCAGCGACAGTTTCACCGGCAGCCTGCGTGTTATGCTCCAACCAAGTTATTCCTCTGTGAACCAGTCAAGATGGCGTTGGGCATTGCAATCGCAACTGATAATTCTCGGTGGATAACCGTCTGAGGGCTCGTTGGCAGCGGTGAGGTTAGCGTTGTCAGGCTATTTGATGAGATGGTTTAAATAGCACTTCGGTTCGCCAGAATCGCCTGAGAGAGGCAGAACTTGTAGGACAATGCACATGGATATTCCAAATGAGCCATTGACAGAGCCAACTGTTAAACCCGCATCGCCTCCCTTAACGATCTCGCGCCAAGAGCTGCGAGAACTGGTGCGAACACAGCTTCAAATGCTCTTGGAACAGGAAAACTTTCAGGGTGCCAAGGCGCTGCTGGTGCCAGTGCAGCCGGCAGATATTGCCGAAGCCATCGAAGGCTTACCCGAAACCATGCAGGCGATTGGATTTCGCCTACTGTCTAAAGATGAAGCGATCGAGGTGTATGAAAATCTCGACTCCAGCGTGCAGCAAACGCTCATCGAAGAGTTCAAGCGTCAGGATGTGCTAGACATTGTCGATCAGATGTCGCCGGATGACCGCGCTCGCTTGTTTGATGAACTGCCCGCCAAGGTGGTTCGCCGCCTACTTAGCCAAATGAGTTCGCAAGAGCGACAGGCCACCGCTCTATTATTAGGCTACGAAGCCGATACCGCCGGGCGCATCATGACGCCCGAATATATCGCCCTTAAAGAAACCTGGAGCATCTCCCGAGCGCTGGAGCACATTCGTAACCGGGCTGAAATGAGTGAGACAGTCTATTACCTTTACGTAACTGACTCGGCCCGTCGCCTCACAGGTATCCTATCCCTGCGACATTTGGTGATGGGACAGCCCGAGCAAACCATCGGCGACATCATGACTCGTGAAGTCGTGTCGATGCAAACTGATACCGATCAAGAGGAAGTGGCTCAACTGATTCAGCGATATGACTTTTTGGCTGTGCCCATTGTGGATACGGAGCAGCGCCTAGTCGGCATCGTCACGGTCGATGACGTTATCGACATTCTTGAGGAAGAAGCGACAGAAGATATCTATGCCCTGGGTGGCGTGCAGTCCGGCGGGGATAATTACTTTCAGACCAATTTGCTGACCGTTGCCCGCAAACGGGTGGTTTGGCTCTCGGTTTTGCTGCTGACCAATACGATGACAACGTGGGTGATTCGCAGCCAAGAAGCAGTGCTGCAGCAGGTAGTCGTGCTGGCGGCATTTATTCCCCTGTTGATTGGTACCGGCGGTAACGTGGGGGCACAGTCGTCTACGGTGGTGATTCGCGGCATCAATACCCAAGAAGTGGCCAATAAAAGCGCCTTTTCGGTGATTCAACGGGAGGCGATCGCGGGAGCGTTTCTCGGCATCATGCTAGGGGTCGTGGTCACCGGATGGGCCTTTGTTTTACAAGGCAGCCTACAGGTATCCATTATTGTGGGGATCAGTCTGGTGGCGATCGCGATCCTTGCGTCTACCGCCGGTGCCGCCCTCCCCTTTCTGTTTAGCACCATTGGATTTGATCCCGCCCTCATGTCCGCCCCTTTTATCACCACTGTGGTGGACGTATTGGGAGTACTGATTTATTTGAATCTGGCCCGCTTCATCCTACAGCTCTAAACTCGACTATGCTCACAAATGAGCAGCGCGATGCGGTTAACGGCATTGAGACCAAGGCTTCAAGGCGCGTCGCCAATCAACCCTAGAAACCCTTTAGAATCAGCATTACCGCCCCATTCCAGCTTCATCAACCAGGGTCTGAATGCCCTGCTGTCAGAGCATGCGATAGCCAATCAAAATCTTGAGTAGCGCCATGACGCCAGCCCCTAGCTACAACAGGGATAAGCTGCTCTTTGGATAGAACACGCTCAGAGCGGAGTTTTGGCGATCGCTTGGTGCACGATTTCAAATATCTGGTAGCAGTGGTTGTCTCTGCGCAGCGGCAGCTCTTCATTCTGCACAATCACATCTACCCGAGTAGCAGGCTCCGATACCGTCGGCGGATTGATTAAAACCTCTACCGTCGCCAATAAGCCAGGCTTAACGCCTCCCGGCTTCTCCTTCGCCACGAGATACTCATCGTTCTCATAAATCAGGTTCAAATCGCAGGCTGCTAACGTATCAGCAACCTTTTGACGAATTTGAGCCAAGGAGCTCATCGCTCGAAATAACGTAGTGTACCTTGCCATAGGTAGCTTTTGGGAAAGGGAACAAATATCGATACAGATCGCGAATTGCTGATACTTTACTTTAGGCTTGCCGTATTTGTCATCATAAACGCCAAAAGTTTCAATGCATTCAAATGCACTTTCAACATTTATATCCATTCAAAATAAAGCATAAGGTTAGCCGAAGGTGAAATCTGCAGTACTGAATACTATTTTCAACTTTATTTGATGCTTTTAGACTGACAGAAACTTTATGCCTAGATTGATGTTTCATTCTCCCAAATCAAGCTTTATAGAGGCTTTTTCCATCATTCATATATGTGAAAATATCATAAGTTAGCCGCTAGTTTTCAGGTCGCTTGACTGCCAACTGACAAGAATATTCTGTCAAAAAGCTTTCTAGACCTGGTGCTATTGGATGCGCTCTCTCCTTGCAGACCTACTGAAACTTTCTATATCTTTGGACGAGAAATTGACCAGACCACTCTAACTGGCATCTCAAGAAGACTTTTTAATTAATGTTATCTTCATTTATCTGGCTGGCTGATTGTTGACTCTTAAGTGCTGATATCGATAGCGTTGAAGAGTACAGAAATCAGCCGAGATTGCGGTTATTTTGCTGGGCGATCGCAGGGTAGTAGATCTTAAAAAGACGCTCGATATGGCTTAATCGCTTGCCGCGAATGATGGAGTGGTATCGGCTAAGAGAGCGTAGCGTCAGATCAATAACGATTGTCTATAAGTCGAAAATGACGATGCTTGGCGATAAAATCTGGAAAGATTTTGCCACTTGTGCCACTGAGGATTCAAAAATTAAGGATTCGTAAAGTCTGTAGCATGACTCCGGCACAGACAGAGCAAATTTATGAATAGAGTTCAGAATTGCTCGTTACCATATGTGGCAGATCTGCTTGAGTCATTGCTGCCGCGTCAGGGCAATGACGGCAGGCCCAATCCGCTTATCCAACGGAGCCCCCAATGAACGCATTTACTCCAGGCATTATCATCGCGCTGCTGATTATGTTTCTCCTTGGCATTCTGGCGGGTTACTCCCTGGTGCAAGGTCGCACTCGTAAGCAGATACAGGAACTCAAGGTAGCTCAGCGCCGCTTAGCCGAAATGGAACAATCTCACGAGCTGCGGTTGCGGGAGGCTACGGCAAAGCTACGGCAGGACTATGAGAAAGAACTCGCAGCTACAATTGAGCATTATCAGGACCAACTCTCTCAAAAAACGGTGGAGATGGAGCAGATCTATCAGACTCGCCTGCGGGTGCTGCAGCAGGGGGCCGCTCCGGTGCCGTCGCCAGTTGCACCTCGCAGAGAAGCGATTGGGGCTGCTCCAGTGCCGCCGTCGACAGCCGTCTCTCCGAAAGAAGCGATTGATGCCGTTCCTGATCGCTCTAGTCAGCCCGAAACACTGCTTCAGCCTGCGGAGACAGCGATCGCTAACGAGCCACTAACCGACTTCCCCCAGCCCGATCCGACGCGCTTTGAGCGAGAATTAAAGCAAGAATATGAGACTCGGCTACAAACGGCCACCCAAGAGCTACAGGCTTCCTATGAGCAGCAGTTGGCCGAGGCGACCCAAGCCGCCAGAGCCGATATCGCCGCCGAGTACGAGCAACAATTGGCCGTAAAACAGCAGGAATTTGAGCAGACAGTTACCGAACGACAGGCGGAGCTAGAGCAAGCAGTGGCCGACTTGCGAGCCGAACTAGAGACGGCGCAATCTCTCATGCTTAGTAATCCTGAAGTCTCTACGCCCAGTCAAATTATGGGCATCGACGATGATGAAACCACCGTAACGCTGTCCGCTCCTCAGTCTCCCGGCGTCATGATGCCGACAACGGACGGGACATTACCTGAGGCGCAGTTGGGAGAGCATGTCCAGGCAGTCACCCAACAAGCCAAAGCCGCTTTTGAAGAACGGCTCGCCGACCAGCTGGCTACGCAGCAAACTCAGTTCGAGCGACAGCTGGCTGAGCGACTCGAAGGGCAACAGATTGAGTTCGATCGCCGATTTCGAGAGTTAGAGACTGACTACAGGCGAAAGGTTGCAGAGTTAAAAAATGCGGCTCCGGAGTCAGTGTTGTCGCCGGTTGATGATTTATTTTCCGACGACGATTTTGAAGAACTTACCCCTAGCCAACCTGAGATACCGATTGAAGATGATTTGTTTGCCGATGAGCTGTTCGCGGATATTAGCAAACCTGAGGCGCCTTCTGAGCCTCAACAGCAGTCCACAGCGATTAAGGATGACCTCTTTGCGGAAGAGCTATTCGGGGATGCCGCCAAGGCCGCTCCCAC
>JBCCNE010000027.1:0-19827 GCA_039026015.1 Cyanobacteria bacterium P01_C01_bin.70
GACGGATTCGAGTTGGGGCAGAGTTTGACTGCCAATCAGTTTGAAGCGGGGCAATTAGTTGATGTCACTGGCACTAGCATTGGCCGTGGCTTTGCCGGCAACCAAAAGCGGCACAACTTTCACCGAGGTCCGATGTCCCATGGCTCCAAAAATCATCGCCTACCCGGTTCGATTGGCCCGGGAACTACGCCTGGTCGCGTCTATCCGGGCAAAAAGATGGCCGGCCGAGTGGGGGGCAAGCGGGTCACTACCCGTAAGTTACAGGTTGTGCGCATTGATGCTGAAAACAATTTGCTGGTTATTAAGGGCAGCATTCCCGGTAAGTCAGGCGGCTTGCTGAGTATTGCGCCGACCAACGTTGTTGGCTAGGTCGCGGTGCACAAGACGGGAAAGCAGTTTGGGGACGTAATGAGAGACGAAAGCTATGGCTGAATGCGTTATTCAAGATTGGCAAGGGCAAGAAACCGGTAAAGCTTCGATTGATTTTGAGGTAGCGAAGCCCGAAAGTGCGGCTCATATTTTGCACCGGGCCTTGGTTAGACAGATGAACAATGCCCGCCAAGGAACGCTGTCAACCAAGACTCGGGCTGAGGTGCGCGGGGGCGGCAAAAAGCCTTGGCGGCAAAAAGGCACCGGTCGAGCTCGAGCCGGTTCTAGCCGTTCTCCCTTATGGAGAGGGGGCGGCGTTATCTTTGGCCCGAAGCCGCGTGACTTCAGCATCAAGATGAACCGCAAAGAGCGGCGGTTAGCTCTGAGAACTGCTTTCCAAAGCCGTTTAGAGGCCGATACTGTGGTTGTTCAGAGTTTCGCCGATCAGCTGCCGCGGCCTAAAACCCGTGAAATGGTGGCGGCAATGGAGCGCTGGGGCATCGCCGTGAATGACAAAGTGCTTTTTATTTTGGATGAGCAGCCGGAGAATGTCATTCTATCTCTTCGTAACATTGAGCGTGTCAAGCTTATTTCTGCCACTGGCTTGAATGTTTTCGACCTGCTGAATGCTGATCGATTGGTTGTGACTGCCGCTGCAATGGAGAAGATTCAGGAGGTTTACAGTGACTAAGGTTTCTGACCAGGGCGCTTTAGCAGATTTGATTCGGCGTCCCTTGATTACCGAGAAGGCAACGCTGCTGCTGGAAAACAATCAGTACACCTTTGAGGTGGCACCCAAGGCAACCAAGCCGGAAATTAAAGCCGCAGTCGAATATTTATTTAATGTCAAAGTGACCGGCGTTAGTACTTCTAATCTGCCTCGTAAAAAGCGTCGCTTTGGCCGTTTTGAAGGATTTCGTCCCCGTTATAAACGAGCCGTGGTGACCTTGGCGGAAGGTGACAGCATCGTCTTATTCCCTGACGTATAGAAGCATTCTGCTTTTGAACTAGTAGTTGACGCAGTTTACTAAGTGAATTGAGCAATGGGCATTCGTTCCTATCGACCTCTAACCCCCGGCACCCGTGAGCGTTCGGTTTCTGAATTTTCGGAAATCACTCGTTCGGAGCCAGAAAAATCATTGACGGTCTCGGTACATCGTGCCAAGGGCCGCAATAATCGCGGCGTTATTACCTGTCGTCATCGCGGCGGCGGCCACAAGCGGCTGTATCGGATTATTGATTTTCACCGCAGCAAACGCAATGTTCCAGCGCAGGTAGCAGAGATTGAGTATGACCCTAACCGCAATGCTCGTATTGCTCTGCTGCATTACGAAGATGGCGAAAAGCGGTATATTTTGCATCCGGCCTCTCTGGCGGTTGGGGCGACAGTGACTGCTGGCCCTGACGCGCCGATAGAAATTGGCAACGCGCTGCCCCTGCACAAAATTCCTCTGGGTACTTCGGTTCATAACGTTGAGCTGCAGCCGGGGAAAGGTGGACAAATTGTGCGAGCAGCGGGAACCTCAGCTCAAGTCGTAGCTAAGGAAGGCGGCTACGTCACGCTTAAGTTGCCTTCTACAGAAGTGCGCATGGTACGCCGTGAGTGCTACGCCACTATCGGTCAGGTTGGGCATGTGGAGGCTCGCAACATCACTTTGGGTAAGGCTGGTCGGAAGCGTTGGCTTGGACGCCGCCCAGAAGTGCGTGGTAGCGTGATGAATCCGGTTGATCATCCCCACGGTGGCGGTGAGGGGCGGGCTCCGATTGGCCGGAGCGGCCCGGTGACGCCTTGGGGTAAGCCAGCGCTAGGTCTAAAGACCCGCAAGAAGAAAAAGGCGAGCAGTGATTTGATTGTGCGCCGTCGTCGCCGCACCTCTAAGCGAGGTCGGGGTGGACGCAATAATTAAAAGTGATTTTTTGGCACGGGTCGGATTGGCGCAGATAAGTAATGCATTCTGAAAGGCGAGAGAAGCAAGAGGTTGGAGAGATATGTCGCGTTCCTTAAAGAAAGGACCATTTGTTGCAGATCATTTGATGAGCAAAATTGAAGCGCTCAACACCAAAGGGGATAAGCAGGTGATCAAAACCTGGTCACGGGCATCAACCATTATTCCCCAGATGATCGGTCACACGATTGCGGTGCATAACGGTCGTCAGCACGTCCCGGTTTACGTCACAGAGCAGATGGTGGGGCATAAACTGGGTGAATTTGCCCCGACTCGCACCTTTCGGGGACATGCGAAAAGCGATAAGAAAGCGCGTCGATAATTTTGCAGAAATCGGAGGGTCTAATGGCGGTTGATACTACAGAACAGGTGAAGGCGGTCGCTCGCTATATTCGGATGTCGCCTCATAAGGTGCGCCGAGTGCTCGATCAGATTCGCGGTCAGTCTTATCGAGAGGCACTAATTATTCTTGAATTTATGCCATATCGAGCCTGTGATCCCGTGCTCAAGGTGCTGCGATCAGCGGTGGCTAACGCCGAAAACAACAATGGGCTTGATCCTGCATCGCTAGTGATTAGTGAAGCCTTTGCAGATGCCGGGCCAACCCTACGACGATTTCGACCTCGGGCCCAGGGGCGGGCATATCAGATCCGTAAACCGACGTGTCACATCACGATCGCGGTAGCTCCGACAGATATCTAGTTAGGCAAAACTAGCTAGGTCAAACGATTATTCACGGTAGAGCATGTAGTTGAGGGATTACGAGTGGGACAGAAAATACATCCAATGGGGTTTCGACTAGGCATTGTGCAGGAGCATCGCTCCCGTTGGTTTGCCGATAGCGATCGCTATCCCCAACTGCTGAAAGAAGACCACATTATTCGTGATTACATCGAAAAAAATCTCAGCAACGCTGGGATTTCGGATGTGCGCATTGAGCGTAAGGCCGACCAAATTGACCTCGAAATTCGAACTGCCCGGCCGGGTGTGGTTGTCGGTCGGGGTGGCAGTGGCATTGAAGCATTGCGGGCGAGCCTGCAAAAAGCGCTGAAGGATTCCACTCGGCAGATTCGCATCAACGTTGTGGAAGTCACCCGGGTCGATGCTGATGCTCCTCTGGTGGCCGAATATATTATTCAGCAGTTAGAGCGTCGAGTTGCCTTTCGTCGGGTAGTGCGTCAAGCGCTACAGCGGGCTCAGCGGGCTGGCGTTGAGGGCATCAAGATTCAAGTAAGCGGTCGTCTCAACGGAGCGGAAATTGCCCGTACCGAATGGACTCGGGAAGGTCGCGTGCCCCTTCATACGCTGCGAGCCGATGTGGACTATGCCTATCGCACCGCCCAGACTACCTATGGCGTGCTCGGGGTAAAAGTGTGGATTTTTCGCGGGGAAATCATTCCCGGTCAAGAGTATCAGCGGGATACGCCGGATGCAGCGCAGCCCCGTCGGCGGCAGCAGCGCCGGCGGCAGCAGTTTGAAGATCGTTCGAATGAGTCTTAGAAACTTCCTCTGTTTCCCAGCTCTTAATTTCTCTTTTTGAATGTGATTCGTAGGCAAAAGTTGAGCCATGTTAAGTCCTAGACGTACTAAATTTCGTAAGCAGCACCGGGGCCGGATGCGCGGCATGGCCCAGCGGGGCAATGAAATCAGTTTTGGCGAGTTTGCGCTGCAGGCAATCGAACCTTCCTGGCTGACTTCGCGGCAAATTGAGGCAGGCCGACGCGCCATGACCCGCTATGTGCGTCGGGGCGGCAAAATTTGGATTCGCGTGTTTCCCGATAAGCCGATTACTATGCGTCCAGCAGAAACTCGGATGGGTTCAGGTAAGGGAAATCCTGAGTTCTGGGTAGCCGTTGTCAAGCCGGGCCGCATTGTTTTCGAAATTGCTGGGGTGCCTGAAGAGGTGGCTAGAGAAGCGATGCGGTTAGCCTCCTTTAAGTTGCCCTTCAAGACCAAGTTCATTGCCCGTCAGGAGGACTCATAGAGTATGGCACTTCCCAAAATTCAAGAGGCTCGTGACCTTGATGATCAGGCGTTAACAGAGGCGATCGCCGATACCCGTCGTCGGCTATTTGATCTGCGCTTTCAGCAGGCCACTCGACAATTGCAAACGGGACTGCATCAGTTCAAGCATGAGCGTCATCGACTGGCGCAACTCATGACCGTTTTGAGAGAGCGACAGCTGGCTACAACAGTTTCATCCGCAGCCGACTCTGATGTCTCTCCGGCAGCGACTGCAAACGCCACAGACGATGCGACAGAAGAGGAATAGGGAGAATCAATAAATGGCTGTTAAAGAACAAGTTGGCCTTGTCGTCAGCGACAAAATGCAAAAAACAGTGGTAGTAGCGGTGGAAAACCGTGTTCCTCACCCGAAGTACGGCAAAATCATGGTTCGTACTAAGCGCTATAAAGTTCACGACGAAGACAACGAATGCAAAGTGGGCGATCGCGTGCGCATTCAGGAAACCCGTCCTCTGAGCAAAACTAAGCGCTGGGCAGTGGCCGATATTCTTAATCGTACCGCTGAGGCCTAAAGGAGACGCAAAATGATTCAGCAGGAAACCTATTTGAATGTGGCTGATAACAGCGGTGCCCGCAAGCTGATGTGTATTCGAGTGCTGGGCGGCAACCGCACCTATGCAGGTGTGGGAGACGTGGTGATTGCCGTTGTCAAAGACGCGATTCCCAATATGGCGGTTAAAAAGTCGGACGTGGTGCGAGCCGTCATTGTGCGCACTAAGAAGTCACTGCGTCGCAGCAGCGGCATGAGCATTCGCTTTGATGACAATGCTGCCGTCATCATCAACCAAGACGGCAACCCTCGGGGAACTCGGGTTTTTGGGCCGGTAGCTCGCGAACTGCGTGACAAAAGTTTTACCAAGATCGTTTCACTTGCACCGGAGGTTCTGTAATGCCTCAATCTAAAGCATCCAAAAAAACGCGCATGCATGTCAAAACCGGTGATACCGTCCAAATCATTACTGGCAAGGACAGAGGCAAGGTCGGCGAAGTGCTGAAGGTGATTCCTAGAGCCAGCAAAGTTGTGGTCAAAGGGGCCAATATTCGCACTCGCCACGTTAAGCCTCGTCAGGATGGAGAATCAGGACAGATTGTCACCGAGGAAGCCCCGATTCATAGCTCCAACGTCATGCTCTATTCCGAGAAGCAGAAGGTGGCCAGCCGTGTGGGCTATACCTTCACCGAGGAAGGCAGAAAGGTGCGCGTACTGAAGAAGACAGGTGAGGTGATTGACTAAACCCGAACCTGGTTGGATTGAGAGGTTCAATTGTATTGTTGCAAATTGCTTTCTGACTAAGCCCAGAGAGCCTGAGAGGATACCGCAATGGCTGAACAGCTAAAAACGTTTTACCAAGAAAAAGTCGTACCCAAGCTGATGGAACAGTTCGAGTACAGCAATGTCCACCAAGTACCGAAGCTGGTCAAGGTCACCGTTAACCGAGGCTTAGGAGAAGCTTCCCAAAATGCTAGGGCATTGGAGTCCTCCG
Source organism: Cyanobacteria bacterium P01_C01_bin.70 (assembly GCA_039026015.1). Taxonomy (GTDB): domain Bacteria; phylum Cyanobacteriota; class Cyanobacteriia; order Phormidesmidales; family Phormidesmidaceae; genus Halomicronema. Next base: position 5,825 of record JBCCNE010000027.1, read on the forward strand.
TGGCTGAGTTGGCGACGATTACGGGACAGCGGCCTGTGGTAACCCGCGCCAAAAAAGCGATCGCGGGCTTCAAAATTCGTCAGGGCATGCCCGTCGGTGCAATGGTAACCCTGCGGTCAGAGCGCATGTATGCCTTTCTAAATCGCTTGATTAATCTAACCCTGCCCCGGATTCGTGACTTTCGTGGGGTGAGTGGCAAAAGTTTCGACGGTCGCGGTAACTATACTTTAGGGCTACGTGAACAGCTGATTTTCCCTGAAATTGAGTACGACAGTATCGACCAGATACGCGGCATGGACGTCACGATTGTGACCACGGCTGATACGGATGAAGAAGGACGCGCCCTGCTGAAGGAACTGGGCATGCCCTTCCGCGAGAATTAGGTTTATCACTGGAGAGGACTATGGCGGCTAACGACACAATCGCAGATATGCTGACGCGAATTCGGAATGCGAATCTCGCCCGTCATCAAACTGTGGATATCCCCTCTACACGGATGACGCGCAGTATTGCTCAGGTGCTCCAAGAAGAGGGCTTTATCGAGAGCTTTGAATTCGCTGATGAAGACAGCGTTAAGCGTAAGCTCGTAATTAAGCTCAAGTATCGGGGCAAAACTCGCGATCCGATTATTAAAAATCTGAAGCGTGTCAGTCGTCCGGGGCTGCGGGTCTATTCCAACCGCAAGGAACTGCCACGCGTACTTGGCGGCATCGGCATTGCCATTATTTCTACCTCTAGCGGCATCATGACTGATCGCGATGCGCGACAGAAAGGTATTGGCGGAGAGGTGCTTTGCTATGTCTGGTAGGGCTCATCAAAAAAAGCTGTCAACGATTTGCGGTTGTTAGGGAGGAAGCTTAGCCATGTCTCGAATTGGGAAAAAACCAGTGCCGGTGCCCGCCAAAGTTACGGTCACGATTGATGGCCTATCGGTAACTGTCAAAGGACCTAAGGGTGAACTGTCCAGAGTTTTACCAGAGGGCGTGACAATCGCCCAGGAAGGCGACACCATTGTGGTGGCACCCGAAGATGATTCGCGACGATCGCGGGAACGCCATGGCCTGTGTCGTACCTTGGTTGCCAATATGGTTGAAGGGGTGACTAATGGTTACCAAAAGCGGCTAGAGATTCAAGGCGTCGGCTATCGTGCCCAAGTGCAAGGCCAAAACCTCAATATGAGTTTGGGATTTAGCCATCCTGTCGTATTTGAGCCGCCTACTGGGGTGCAGTTTGCGGTGGAGAGTAACACTAATGTCATCATTAGCGGCATTGACAAAGAAGTCGTAGGCAACATTGCTGCCAAGATTAGAGCTGCCCGTCCCCCCGAGCCCTATAAGGGCAAAGGCGTGCGGTATGCAGGCGAATACATTCGGCGTAAAGCTGGTAAAGCAGGGAAGAAATAATTATGAAGGCAAGTCGAAAAGAACTTACCCGTCGCCGCCATGCTCGTATTCGACGGCGCGTGTTTGGGACTCCCGAGAGACCTCGATTGGCAGTTTTTCGCTCCAATCAGCATATTTATGCGCAAGTTATTGACGACACGGCTCATCGTACCTTGGCGGCAGCTTCAACGCTGGAATCGACGGTTAAGTCGCAGGGCAACACTGCGAGCCAAGAGGGGGCTAAAGCTGTTGGTCAGTTGATAGCTGAGCGAGCCCTTGCCGAGGGCGTTACGCAAGTGATTTTTGATCGCGGCGGCAAGCTTTACCACGGTCGCGTTGCCGCATTGGCTGATGCGGCCCGAGAAGGCGGACTGTCCTTCTAAACTAAGAAGTTAGCCTTCCAATGATTAAGTTGATGAAATAGAGAAAAATCATGGCAAACAATCGCCGCAAAAATACTCGCAGCAAAGAAAAAGAGTCCGAATGGCAGGAGCGCGTCGTGCAAATTCGTCGCGTCACCAAAGTAGTCAAGGGCGGTAAAAAACTGAGTTTCCGCGCGATCGTGGTGGTTGGCAATGAGCGCGGTCAAGTAGGCGTAGGCGTGGGCAAGGCCGGCGATGTCATCGGCGCGGTGAAAAAAGGCGTTGCCGATGGCAAGAAGCATTTGGTGGATGTGCCGCTAACGCGCTCCTTCTCCATCCCGCAGCAGGCTACTGGTTTCGGCGGTGGCGCTAAAGTGTTTATGCGACCGGCAGCCCCCGGTACAGGAGTAATTGCCGGCGGTGCTGTGCGCACTGTCTTAGAGATGGCCGGCGTTCGCAATGTGTTAGCCAAGCAGTTGGGATCTAATAACCCGCTTAACAACGCTCGGGCAGCAGCGGATGCTCTAGCCTCGTTGCGCACCCTGTCGGAAGTCGCCCAGGAGCGAGGTATTCCTATTGAAAAGCTATACGCCTAATTTTGAGAACGAGTTTGAACGGTAATTGTTAGGAGCCAGTCATGCGAATCAATGATGCTCAGCCCAAGGCGGGCTCAAAGCGGCGCAAACGCCGAGTGGGTCGTGGCATTGCTGCCGGTCAGGGTGCTAGCTGCGGCTTTGGCATGCGGGGTCAAAAGTCTCGCTCGGGGAGCGGCACTCGTCCTGGCTTTGAAGGGGGGCAACTGCCGCTCTATCGGCGGATCCCCAAGCTAAAGCATTTCCCCGTGGTTAATCGCAAGGTTTTCACAATCGTCAACGTGGGCGCTTTGGCAGAGCTGTCGCCTCAAAGTGAGGTGACTTTGGAGTCTTTGCTGGAGGCAGGCGTTTTGACCGCTGCAAAAGGTCCGCTCAAAGTTTTAGGCGATGGCGACCTGTCTCAAGCGTTGACGGTGAAAGCTGCCGCATTTACGAAGTCAGCCCGCGAAAAGATTGAAGCCGCTGGCGGAACTTGTGAATTACTTTCTTAAGAGTCTTCCAGCCAACTGTTCATTCGGAATCTAGAAAGAGCCGGATAAGTCGGCAGGGTAAGATTCAGTTTAGTGGGGTAGGGTCAGGATATTTTCGGGGTGGAATACTCTAAGGGGCTCCTGAGTCGCTATGATCACTGATGTGGGCTGATGTCTTTGGGGCGATCGCCCATTATCGTTCAATTAGCTAATGCCGAAGAGGTAGTTTGAGATATGGTTGTTAGCCGCGGCAAAACCCCGGGTGCCCAAGAAACATTTATGCAGATGGCACAGGCTGCGGGCTTACGGAGTCGATTGTTATTGACCCTGGGCTTGTTGGTTCTGGTGCGACTGGGTGTTTTTATCCCGGTCCCAGGAATTGACCGAGAAGCCTTTGGTCAAGCCATTCAAAGCGGTAGTTTAGGCGGCTTTGTCGGCTTTATTGATATTTTTGTTGGTGGTGGTCTGTCAGCCTTAGGAATTTTTGCCCTAGGTATCTTGCCATTTATTAATGCCTCTATCATCATGCAGCTGCTGACGGCGGCAGTTCCTCAGCTCGAAGACCTACAAAAAAATGAGGGGGAAGCCGGGCGACGACGAGTTTCTCAAATTACTCGATATGTGGCTGGGGCCTGGGCCGTTTTACAGAGCACGTTACTGTCTTTGTTTTTGCTAGCTCCGTATGCTCAGGAGCCGGGAATTCTGTTTGTCTTGCAAACCGTGGTGGCTTTGACAACCGGTTCTATGTTTGTGATGTGGGTCGGTGAATTAATTACTGAGCGCGGTTTGGGCAATGGTGCTTCCCTGCTGATTTTCCTGAACATTGTCTCTACACTGCCGCGATCGCTCAATCAGACTGTCGCGCTGGCTCAAAGCGGCGATCGCAACTTGGTTGGCGGCGTGATTATCCTGCTACTCGTTTTCCTGGCGATGATTGTAGGGATTGTCTTTGTTCAGGAAGGCACCCGTCGAATTCCGATTATTTCTGCCCGACGTCAAGTCGGCCGCAAGCTTTATCTAGAGCAGAGCAACTATTTGCCCCTGCGCCTTAATCAAGGCGGCGTCATGCCGATTATTTTTGCTTCGGCGGTGTTGGTGCTGCCGCTGTCTCTGACCCAGTACGTTAGTAATCCTACTTTCGTTAATTTCGTTAGCCGCTACTTAAATCCCACTTCACTTCTGTATGTGGCGCTGTATCTGCTGCTGATTTTGTTCTTTAGCTATTTTTACGCCTCTTTGGTAGTGAACCCCGAAGACATGTCTCGCAACCTGAAGAAAATGGGGGCAAGTATTCCTGGCATTCGGCCCGGTAAGGCTACCACCGATTATTTAGGGGGAGTGCTGAATCGACTGACCTTTTTGGGAGCCATCTTTTTAGGGATGGTGGCGGTAATTCCGAGCGCGGTTGAAAGCGCAACTCGGGTACAAACCTTCCGTGGCCTGGGAGCAACGTCTCTGCTGATTTTGGTCGGTGTGGCGATTGATACGGCCAAACAGGTGCAAACCTATGTGATTTCGCAGCGCTACGAAGGGATGGTGAAGCAATAGTGACTCGACTTATCTTTTTAGGGCCTCCTGGTGCTGGCAAAGGTACGCAAGCCAAGCGGCTTTCTCAAATTTGTCAGGTATCCCACATCTCTACAGGCGATATTTTTAGAACGGCCGTGGCGATGCAGACTGAGCTGGGCAAAAAGGTGCAGTTTTATTTGGATGCGGGTGAACTGGTGCCCAACGAATTGGTTTTAGACCTGATTCAGGAGCGGCTTTCAGCAGGCGATGTTAGTGACGGCTGGCTGTTGGATGGATTTCCCCGGAACGTAGGGCAGGCAAAATTTTTGGATGATTTGCAGCAGCAGCATAATCAGCCAATTGATTTTGTGGTGAATTTAGAAGTTCCCGATGAGGTCATTTTGTCTCGGCTGATTAAGCGCGGACAGGAGGAGGGGCGTTCCGACGATACTGAAGAGACCATTCGCAACCGGCTAGACGTGTACCGGGAGTCTACCGAGCCGCTGATTGATTTTTATCGATCGCGCCAAAAGCTGGTTTCTGTGGATGGTAATCAGCCGATTGATGCTGTCACTGAAGAGCTTTCTAAAGTCGTGCAGGTCATGAGTCTTTCGGCGGATGGTGATCACGCGAAGATTTTTGACAAATTTGTTACTCTGATGAAGAGAACATTTATGTTAACAAGGCAATTTTTTAGTGCCCTTGCTGACAGTATTCGAAAGTAGAGGTAAGCGTTTGTCTAAACAAGATTTGATTGAAATGGAAGGCACCGTCACAGAGTCTTTGCCGAATGCCATGTTTCGCGTCGATCTAGATAATGGATTTAACGTGTTGGCTCATATTTCTGGCAAAATTCGCCGTAACTATATCAAAATCTTGCCGGGCGATCGCGTCAAAGTTGAACTAACTCCCTACGACTTGAGCAAAGGACGCATTACCTATCGCTTGCGTAAGAAGTAGGTTATTTACGGGTCCAGTCACTGGGGCATCGGTTCATTCATAATTGCATTCAGCAGCGGGGCTGCCCCCGATCGGATGACATCCGTCACGGGCAGTCCCGTTTGATCTATCGTATCGGCAATCGCCTTCTGTGCCGAGGCATCATTCAAGCCAAAGGTATTCAGCGCTATGCCCACCACCTTAGTCTGCGGGAAACAGCCGCCTGCAGTCGAGATCGCTTCATATAGGGCGATGGCGTTCGGTAGCGGTGGAATTTTGGCCGTCGGATGATTGCGAATATGAGTTTGTCCGGCCTTGTGAACCAAAATCAAGTGCGTGGGCTGACTGCCGCGCATCAGCGGCAGCGTGGCTGTCGAACCCGGATGGAAAAATGAGCCCTGACCTTCGATAAACAAAATGTCGTGGTCCGGCCCATATTGCATCACCTGCTGCTCAACCGCGCCAGCCGCAAAGTCCACCCGAATGGAGTCTAGAGGAATGCCGTCGTCACCCAGCATCAGGTTCGTTTGACCGGTGGCGATCACTTTAGAGCGCAGTCCTTTTTGGAGAGCCAGCCGATGCAGCTCCAAATTGGTGGACATTTTGCCGATCGCCATATCGGTCCCCACTGGCAGTATGCGACGACAGGCTAGGGATCGGGCAGCGGCACTGGCGATTGACAAGCCCGATGGCTCTTGACGCACATCCCAAATCCACTGCGGCGGCTGCACATGAGTCGCTAGCTCCGGGTCGGTCGCCATCGGCGTGTGCAAGCCATTGACCACACACAGGCCGGCCTTGACGGCGGCTTTGACTTCTTCATACCAGGGGTCGGGCAGCGCTCCTCCAGAGGGAGCGATGCCAATCATGAGTACCGTTGGCACATATGTCATGGCGGCTGCGACCGATTCGACAATGGGCACGTCGCGCTCAATACCCGTAATTGCTGGCAGCGAGCCGCCGGTGTGCTGCTGATCAACAACCGCAACAATGTTTAGAGGGCTATAGCGCAAAATCGAAATACCCGTTTTACCACCGGGATTGTCCGTGCCTTCGTGCATCAGCAAGGCAATGCGATGCTCAGCCGTGAGATAGTTCATGGTGGGTGAGTCCTAAACCAGGAAGATCGTTGGGCACCAGGCAACCGGCCTGCAGCGTTGCCCCCTGAAACGGATCGTTTTTGAGGTTAAGATGGCTGTCCAGATCCAAATGGTCAGCTAAGGGGGCCAGGTGGGCCAGCGCCGTATTGGCAATGGCGCTGTCGGAATAGCAGCCAAACATCACGCCTAAGCCACAGGCTCGAGCAGTGTGAATCAAGCGCCAGGCTGCCGTTAAGCCACCCGCTTTCATCAGTTTGATATTGACGCCGTGCACCCGGCCCATCAGCCGAGCCACATCTTGAGCGGTAAAGCAGCTTTCATCTACAAATATGGGCAGAGGCGATCGCGCCGACAGTTTCTTTAACTCATGATCCAGCGCTACGGGCAGCGGCTGCTCCAGATAGGTAACGCCACGTTCAGCAAGCCAATCCGCCATCGCAATCGCTGTCTCCAAATCCCAGCCGCCGTTAGCGTCAATACTCACTTTGGTGCCAGCGGGAATCTCCGCTAGCAGAGCTGTCATCATCGCCTGATCGGCAGTCATACCGGCCGGGCTGCCCAGCTTGATTTTGATGGATTGCACAGCGGGGATTTGCGATCGCCATAGCTGCCATCGTTCCACCGCTTGGGCTGGGGAACTGATGCCCACCGTGACCGCTGTGGGGCCAATGCGGCGGCGGTCTAGTCCCCAGAGCTGCCAGAGCGGCAGGCCGACATGCTTGCCTAGCCAATCATGCAGCGCCATGTCGACTGCTGCCCGTGCAGCCGAACTCAAGCCTGCCAAAATGGGGCTCAACCGCTGCCGTTCCAAGGGATGAAATTCCGCTAATTTTGGCCCGAGGTCAGTCAGCTCGGCGCTCAACTGTTCAGTCGTCTGACCGTAGGAACCAAGGGAAAAAGCCGACGCTTCTCCCCACCCTTCGATGCCGTCTGCCAGTAGCCGCACCCACAGGTTCACCGACTGGGCTGTGGTGCCCCGGCTAATGGTGAGGGCCACGCGCTTATGCACTGTAAAAGGCGTTACCGAAATCTGCATGACGTCTACTGCAGCCGCGTTTTCGATACGATGCGGGTGCGCTTGCGATCACGCTCGGACAGCTCTTTGCCCGCCTGCAACTGGGTAGCGTTTTCCTGCAGCACCGTAGCGGCCCCCTGATCACCCATCTGCAAAGCGGTTTGCGCGGCGGATTGCAGCAGTGTGGCCGCCCCCTGGCGATCGCCCTGCGCCAGTTTCTGCTCCGCAATTTGAGTTTGCCGATATTTAGCCAGCGTCAGCACGTGCTTTTGCACCTGCTGATCGGGCGTCGGCTGATATCGCCTCTGAGCGGTGGCGCTCACGTCGATGACGTCAGATTCTAGACCCGTTTGATTCATAGCGGGCGCGTCGTAGCGGATAAACGCTCGGACGATGGGAATTGTGCCCTCCCTGAGCGCGCTGATGTAAAGATTGGCCAGCACCACTCGCGCCTCGTCTGACATTAAGTCTCCTAGCCGCATCACCACCGTATTGCCGGTCTGCTGAAAAGGCAGCTCTACTGTATCGGGAGCGACCTGGGCAATTGGCTTCAGTTCGGCCAAGCGAACTCCCGGCAATAATTCCAAATGTAAATGAGCGTTGGTGAAGAATACCGATTGGGCGCGAGCTAGCAGCCGGTTGAACTCATCGACGGCAGCCTCTGGCGCTTCGATGTAGGACAAGGTGCCCGCACCGGCGTCAGCAATTTTTTCTAAAACGTCCTGGTTCCAGTGGTCACCGAAACCCAGCGCATTCATCGTCAGGGTGTAGTCAGCAGCGACTTGAGACAGCTTGAGGCAGCGTTTGTTGTCGCCGTGCTCATTTTCACCGTCGGTCAGCAAAAAAATCTGGGAAACTTTGCCCTGCTTACCCTGGGCTGCTGCTTCTATGCCCAGCTTCATGCCCTCATCGATCGCGGTCCCCCCACTCGGTTTGAGCATGCCGATTTTGCGCTTAATGGCGTCGCGATCGCTAACCGACTGTAGCGGCAGCAGCACCTTAGCCTGGTGGTCAAATACCACGATGGAGAGTAAATCCTTGTCAGATAATTGATCAACCAACTTGCCTGCGGCCTCTTTCACCATCATCAGCGGCGGGCCGTGCATCGAGCCGCTGTGATCTAGAATCAACCCTAGATTCAGCGGGGCATGCCCCACCCCGGTGCTCGCTGTCACTTGAATGGAAACCGCCAACTGTCGCTGACTGGCTGGCTGTTGGCTATCTAAAAATGGATCACTAAGGGCACAGTGAACAGCGACACTCATAGAGCAGCACTCCGAAACAACTGAGAGAAGAGTGAAGTAGGGATATCACACCCGCTGACAGTTTCCCCCACACGTTACTATGTTAAGAACTGGGAAGCTTTACGTCATTACATTCCGTTTATGAGTTCAACAATTCGTGCTGTACAGGCCCCCTATGGTGCGGGTGGCGGAGCCTACTATCGAACACCACCGCCGGATCTGCCCTCTTTGCTACTCAAAGAGCGCATCATTTACTTGGGGCTGCCTTTAGTCTCGGCGGATGAATACAAACGACAGCTAGGCGTCGATGTCACTAAGCTGATTATTGCTCAGCTCCTGTTTCTGCAGTTTGACGACCCTGACAAACCAATTTATTTCTACATCAACTCCACCGGCACGTCTTGGTACACCGGCGATGCGATCGGTCAAGATACAGAAGCATTTGCCATTTGCGACACCATTGGCTACGTAAAACCGCCTGTGCATACTATATGCATCGGCCAGGCAATGGGGACTGCGGCCATGATTCTCTCGGCGGGCACCAAAGGTTATCGGGCAAGCCTACCCAACGCAACGATTGTGCTCAACCAGCCGCGGATTGGCATGGGTCGCGGTCAGGCCACCGACATCCAAATTCGTGCGAAGGAAGTGCTGGACAACAAAGCAGCTATGTTGGATATTTTGTCTCGCAATACCGGGCAATCGGCAGAGAAAATTGCGGGAGACACCGATCGCACCTTTTACCTCACCCCTGAGCAAGCAAAAGAGTATGGCTTGATTGATCGCGTGTTGGAAAGCACCAAAGACTTGCCTAAACAAATGCCGGCAATGGCCTAGGACGCATTATGCCTGTAGACGAAATTTTGCGCGTACCTTATCAAGTGCGAGGTAGCCAGAACTGGCAGTGGATCAACATCTACACCCGCCTGAGTCAAGAACGCATTATTTTTCTAAATCAGCCGATTTCGATGGGGCTTGCTAATTCAGTGATTTCGGCGCTGCTTTATCTGGATTCAGAAGAGCATAAGCCGATCAATTTGTACATTAACTCGATGGGCGATCCGGTGACCGCCGGTATGGCCGACGCTTTTTCCGGCATGGCCGGCATTACGGCGACGCTGGCGATTTTGGATACGATGCAGCACATCAAGTCTGAAATTACCACTATTTGCTTGGGCCAATGTTTTGGGGTGGCAACGGTTTTGCTCTCGTCAGGGACTCCGGGCAAGCGCGTCAGTTTGCCCAATGCGATGATTACCCTGGCCCAACCCAAGGTCGCCACTCAAGGACAGGCGACGGATATTCAGGTCAATGCTGACGAGGTGATTGCTAAGCGCCAACTCATGATGGAGGTACTGTCTCGTAACACGGGACAGTCTATCAACAAGCTTAATCAAGATATGGATCGCACGTTTTACCTGACTCCTCAGGCGGCCCAAGAATACGGCATTATTGACCGCGTTTTAGAAAGCTCATGATGCCAGCCTGAACAACTTTGCCTTTGTCACTGTGTTTATTCAGCTTAAGTCAACTGTTTTAGGAGAATTTGATTATGCCGATTGGTGTCCCTAGCGTGGCTTATCGCATGCCCGGAAGCCCCTACGAACAGTGGATCAGCATCTATGAGCGGCTGTTTCGAGAGCGGATTATCTTTTTGTCAGAGGAAGTTAACGACAGCATTGCCAATGCGATCGTGGCCTATCTGCTGTATCTCGACTCTGACGACAATAGCAAGCCGATTTACCTGTACATCAACTCGCCTGGTGGCTCGGTTACCGCTGGCATGGCGATTTACGACACGATTCAGCACATTAAGTCAGAGGTCATTACTATTTGTGTTGGTCTTGCGGCTTCAATGGGAGCTTTCCTGCTGGCGGCGGGCTCACCGGGTAAGCGTATGGCACTGCCTCACGCTCGCATCATGATTCACCAGCCACTGGGGGGCGCTCGCGGTCAAGCGACAGACATTGAAATCGAAGCGAAGGAAGTGGTGCGCATCAAGCAGGTGCTGAACGAAATGCTGGCCAAGCATACCGGCAGAACGCTGGAAGAAATTGAGCGCGACACGGATCGCGACAATTTCATGTCGGCCCAGGAGGCATCGGATTATGGCCTGATTGATCGCGTCATTGAAGAGCGCACTCCAGAAGCTATCGCTGCCGCCACCGCTTAGTGATTACTGCGGAAGGTGGCGTCTTTTTTTGACCTGGAACGACTGGTTTCAGGTCTTTTTGTGCTTTTATAACTACTAGTGCTGGTAGACTACAACCCTTAAGTTCTGGCACAGACGCAATATTTAGCGTGGGGAGATCGCGCCGTTTTGCCAATTAATCGTTAGACTTAATCAAAATTTTGAGCAGGGCAGGGATTTATCGGCTAGCCTTAGCCCAAACGTCAAAAATCACTCACTCAGCGAGCAACGGGAGGCGACAACAGCGGTGCGTAGGCAACTGGTGGATGAACTTAGAGTGTTAGGACTGCGATCCAACGCCAGCTTTGAAGAGATCAAGGCATCGTATCGGCGCTTGGCCAGACGCTATCATCCCGACATGAACCCTGGCGATCGCGAAGCTGAGGAAAAGTTTATCCGCGTTACCCAGGCTTATCAAGCTTTGGTCAAGGCAATGCCCAGTCAGGCCATAGTCGCTAACGCTGAAGCCGTTGCCAAAGACGCCAGTTCCCGTTCAAGAGCTACCCAACGGCCTAAAGTGGTGATTAAACGACGACCATCCTCAGCCGTTACAGTGCAGGTCAACCCCAACTTGTCGCCAGAAGATCAAGCCTTGAAGCAAAAAGGATTCGACCAGTTGCAGATGCTGTTTCAGACACAAAAGTTTCCCAGGGCAATCGCGCTTGTCGATGGCCTAGCCCAACGGCTCACAAATGACCCTGAAGTTACCCAGTGGCAAGCGATCGCCTATCAGCGCTGGGGCCGCTATTTGATTCGCCACGGCTACCATGACAAAGCCCGCAGGGCTTTGAAGAAAGCTCTGCGGCTCGATCCCCACAACAAAGTGCTGTGGCAAGAGGTCAATCGCGACTTCCAGCGCATGGAGCACACCAACACGCAACGAAAACCGACGGTTTCCATTTCCTCCTGATGCCTAGAGGGTTTGGAGGAATCTAGTTCAGCGTCCCCTGCGGGAAAGGCAGAGCCCTACAGAGTCTGGAATTAGTTCTTGGTTCTTAGTTTTCAGTTCTTGGTTCCCTGCTACTTGTTACCCACTCCACTACTCCACCACTCCAAAGCCCTCCGGGCAGGCTCCGCCAACACTCCAACCCAGCCACCCTCATACCCTCACATCTTCTCCCCTGCTACGCTATTAAAAATCTCATCAGGACAAGCCGCCGTGTTTGAACAGCTGCTCCGACGATACGACCCTAGCCCCCAGGAAGTTTTGACGGTGTTGGAACTTCATCAACTCACGATGGAATTTCGGCAAGAGCAACATTACCGCGAGGCTTTAGAGGCATACCATCATAGGCACACTCAACTCGTTCAGCAGCATCAGGCAGAGCATGCCGCGATGCAAAATGAGCCCAATTTTTTTGCTTTTTTCTGGCGAAAGTAAGCAGTAAACGGCAGCAGGGGGTTAGCAGCTAAGTTTTTGACGCAGGCGCAGACTGTTCGCATTTGCTATAAAGCAGCTTTGTGGATCTTGCAGGTATTGTTGCCCAAGGGCGATCGCTGCTCGCAGTTGCTCCCCATTCATATTTTTGTAAGCTGGCTTGGCTAAGTGACGGTACCAGACATCCTGAAATAGATTGTCAAGTATGATGCGGGCAAAGCAATGGTTCGCCCGCACCGGATAGCGTCGTTGCAGGGCAGCTCGAGGCAGTTGGCGGTTAACCAGGTCAAGATATTGCTCTGTCAGAGTCACAAAATCGCTCAAAACGGTTTAAGAAGCGGACTTTTACACTATAAACAGAATTTTCTTCGCGGCGATTCGATGGAGAAGTTAAAGCTTTCAATTAAACCGCTGTCATATCCCTCTTTGATACGTACTACCTAGCCGCTTAAATGTGAAAGTGGGCATAGACAGATGGCGGCTTCGCTTTGAGTGAACGAGCTTATTGCTAGGCGAACAAATGACCCGCTTTGTTGATAAAGCAAAGCTTGAGCAAATTAGAGGCCCTAGGGATAATTAGTGTCATTGCCAACTAAGTACAAATACGCAACTCGTTCGAATTTGGGTGTAGGTCTATTGCGAATATAGGTCTGTGTCTATTGACGGACTGGTTTTTTCTGGGTCGTGCGCCCTAATTCGGCCAATAAAAAACCGACAGGACTCCCGTGTGCCCGTCGGTCTGTGTGTGTTCCCTGTAGATGACTCGGCTAGAGTTGAGTCAACATCAGTATGTTTATCTACGTAGATTTTTCAAAGGATCTCTATCACCTGGCAGAGTGACAATGATCACACCATTTTTAGAATCAGTTGACCTTTGGCTTTCGTGCGTCAGACATTTTAGCAGTTGCGCTGCTCTAATATCGCTAAGAACCCCAGCCATGGGGGGTTAGAATAGTGCGGTTTCTACGAACTAGATTATCCAGCATGGTAGCGCCTTTTTCTCCCGATGAGATTGCCTCTGAAGGTATTAAGCCTGATGAATATGACGAGATTGTGCGACGGCTAGGGCGACATCCCAATCGAGCAGAGCTGGGCATGTTTGGGGTCATGTGGTCAGAGCACTGCTGTTACAAAAACTCTCGCCCGCTGCTGAAGCAGTTTCCCACAGAGGGCGATCACGTATTGGTGGGCCCGGGCGAAAATGCTGGTGTGATTGACGCAGGAGACGGGCTGCAGGTTGCCTTTAAAATTGAGTCCCACAATCATCCGTCGGCAGTGGAGCCGTTCCAAGGCGCAGCCACAGGGGTTGGGGGCATTTTACGCGACATTTTTACGATGGGAGCGCGGCCAATCGCAATGCTCAATGCTCTGCGCTTTGGCCCGCTGGACAATCCTCGCACCCGTCGCATCTTTAGTGGCGTGGTGTCTGGCATTGCCCACTATGGCAACTGTTTTGGCGTACCGACTGTGGGCGGCGAGGTGGCCTTTGACACCGCGTATGCCGGTAATCCGTTGGTGAATGCCATGGCGATCGGCCTAATGGAGACTCCAGAAATTGTTAAATCTGGGGCCTCGGGCATTGGCAATCCGGTGTTGTATGTCGGTTCCACGACGGGGCGAGACGGCATGGGCGGGGCTAGTTTTGCCAGCGCTGAGCTGACCGATGAATCCCAGGACGATCGCCCGGCGGTGCAGGTTGGCGATCCTTTTCTGGAAAAATCTCTGGTGGAGGCCTGTCTCGAAGCGTTCAAAACGGGAGCGGTGGTAGCGGCTCAGGATATGGGGGCCGCCGGTATCACCTGCTCCACCTCGGAGATGGC
>JBCCNE010000028.1:0-19307 GCA_039026015.1 Cyanobacteria bacterium P01_C01_bin.70
ACGCCCGCTTCGAGCACAGTAATGCCGGACTGCTCCATTTTTTCCCAGCCATTGGCGGTGGGCACAAACCCGAATCCTTCAGAACCAATTGCGGCACCGCTGTGAATCACGCAGTCAGCGCCGATTTGGGTGCGCTCGTGAATCACGCAGTTGGCGTGCAGGACCGTGCGATCGCCCACGGTAGCATCAGGATAGACCACCACGTTGGGATGGATGCAAACGCCGTTGCCAATTTTCGTCCCTGCCTGCACCACGGCATGAGCCCCAATCGCCACGTCTTTGCCCACCTGGGCAGAGGGAGCCACCACTGCCGTCGGATGAATTCCCGCCGCCGGTTGAAATGGCTTATAGAATAGGCCAATGGCCCGCGCAAATCCTAGCCGAGCATCCCCGGTACTGAGCCAGGCGATGCCCCGTTCGTTGGCTGCCGCCTGCAGGGCTTCATCGTTGGGCAAGATTAACGCACTTGCTGCCGTTTGACCCACGTACTTAGTGAACTTTTCTCCTTCGATATAGCTCAGGGTGCCCGCCGTCGCCGCCTGCACGGCAGCCACCCCTCTAATCTCAGGATCACGCTCTGGAAAAGCGGTCAGGCTTGAGGTCTCGGTGATCCCAATACGGTGGGCGATCGCGCTGAACTGCATAACAATTCATTGAAACAGGGCTACCCTAAGCTACCAGAAAGGCGACACACTCCACATGAGCAGTTTGTGGAAAGAAGTCTGCCGGTTGCACCCGCTGCAAGCGATAGCCACCTTCGCCGCAGAGCCTTCTGAGGTCACGGGCCAGAGTTGCCGGATTGCAGCTCATGTAGGCAATGCGCTCAGGACGGAGGGTGATTAATGCCCTGAGTACGCGATCGCTGCAGCCTTTGCGAGGGGGGTCGAGCACTACGATGTCGGGCCTCTGACCTTCTAGCAAACTCTGCACTCCAGGGAGCAGCTGATCGACCTGGCCCGCTTTGAACTTGACCGTCCGAATGTCGTTTAATCGGGCATTCTCAATGGCCATCTCGACAGCGACGTCCTGCACTTCGAGTCCCAGACAAAATTTTGCCCGCTGAGCAATTGGTAATGTCAGCGTACCGATCCCACAGTAGGCATCTACGACCACCTCAGTGCCCCGCAACTGCAGCTGATCGAGAATCACCTGCAGCAGGCCCTCGGCCTGCTCGGTGTAGACCTGAAAAAACGTTGTGGGATAAATATGAAACGTCAGGTTGGCAAATCGCTCTTCTAAGTACGGCTCCCCCATTACCAAGCGAGTTTCCCTACCCCAAATGGCGTTGCCGGGCTTTTGGTTAAGGTTGACGCAGATGCCCGCCAAATTTGGAAAGCGCGCTTGCCAATCTGCCGACTGCTGCTCAAGGCCAGGTAAATTCCAGGTAGTGCTGACCAGCGTCAACAGCAGTTGCCCTGTACGCCGACCGACCCGCAGAGCCAGATGCCGTAAGGCCCCGGTGCGATTTTTTTCGTTATAAATTGACCAGCCACGAGCCTGAATGTCACGTTTGATTTCCGCCAGCAGCGGATCAAGGCGATCGTCCTGCACTGGACACTGGTTGAGATTGACGATTTGATGAGTACCTTTTCGAAAGTAGCCTGCCTTGATGTGGCCCTGAGCTGACAGCCCCAGCGGATAGGTGACCTTATTGCGGTAGCTTAGCGGCTTGTCGGCTGCCAGAATTGGACTCATCGGCACGTCGACAAAATCACCAATGCGTTTTAACGCATCTATGACCTGCTGCTGTTTTGCCCCCAGTTGAGCGCGATAAGCCACAGCCTGCCACTGACAGCCGCCACATTTGTCAGCCACTATGCAAGTCGGGCGAATGCGATCGCTTGACGCCGCCAAAACTTTAACCAATTGCCCGCGACCAAACGCTGGCTTCGTAAAGACCAGACGGGTTGTAATCCGATCACCCGGCACCGTGTTAGGCACGAACACCACACGATTATCCCAACGCCCAATCCCGTCCCCCTCACTGCTGAGATCGGTGATGTCAAGCTTCAGGGTTTGTCCTTGTTGCCATTGGGTCATGGAGAGTGTGAGGGTGATTGGGTAGCTGGGTAAGTGGTGTCGGTGAGGAAGGTGAAGTCGGCGAACTGGGTGAGGTCGGTTGGCCAGCAAGGAATCTAAGAACCAAAAACCAAGAACTCCTTTTTCCGCACTCTGAATTCTGAACTCTCTACCGGACAGTTGCCAGGGCAGCGACCGGATCGCCTTCCAACACCGATCCGTCGGGAGCTTCGAGCACGAACCCAGCATCGCGGATCATCTCAAAGTCGTGGGTGGCGGCTTGGCCGGGGGTGGTGAGGTAATCACCAATGAAGATTGAGTTGGCGGCGTAAAGGCCCAGAGGTTGGAGCGATCGCAGCTGCACCTCGCGTCCCCCAGCAATGCGAATTTCTTGGCTGGGCAGCAAGAAGCGGAACAGGCAGAGCATGCGCAGGCACTGGCGGGGATTGAGATTGCCGCGATCGACAAAGGGCGTTCCCGGAATTGGGATCAAGAAGTTTAGTGGCACGCTGGTAACCTCTAGCTGACGCAGGGATAGTGCCAAATCAATCACGTCATCGGCGGACTCGCCCATGCCCAGAATGCCACCCGAGCAGGTGGTCAATCCAGCAGCTTTGACCGCTTCAACGGTGCCTACCCGGTCTTGGAAGGTGTGAGTCGTGCAGATATTGCTGTGGTTGTTAGCGGCGGTGTTGAGATTATGATTAACGCGATCAACTCCGGCGGCGGCTAAGCGCTCAGCCTGCACTTCATCCAGCAGCCCTAAACAGGCGCAGATTTTCATTGGGTACTGCGATTTCACGGCTCGCACCAAATCCAGTACGCGGTTAAAAACGGGCTCAGCGGGCGATCGCCCGGAAATGACCATACAAAACGTGCCGGCTTGCAGCGTGTGAGCCCTGGCCGCTGCTGCCAACACCCGATCCTGTGCCATCAGGGGGTATTTATCGATTTCTGCGGTCGAAATTTTGGATTGGGAGCAATAGTGACAGTCTTCGGGACACAGTCCGCTTTGGGCATTCAACAGAAAATGCAGGCGAACTCGATTGCTCCAATGGTAATAACGCACTCGGTAGGCGGCATGTAGCTGCGCCAACAGCTCAGTGTCGGGAGCCGCTAACACCTGATGAGCATCGTCACGACTGATAATTTCCCCTATTAGGGCTTGATCAGCTAAACGGTTCCAATCAGGGGCAGACAGCAGTGAAGTCATAACGCGAAACGGTAACAGGCCAACCTTAGGCTAATACGGCAGCGGCGTTTCGACGAAAAGGCGGGACAAATTGTTGTAGAGCAGGCGTTCGGAGTCCAGAGTGCGACGTTCAATAATTATTCAAAGCTGTGGGGATAGTAGTGGTGGCAGCCGTCGCAAGGTCCGCAGGGATTGACGGCACAGCGAATGATTTCGGATTGAGCATTATATTGACAGGCCACATCGCCGATTATCCAGCGATCGCCCAGCCAGCTTTTGTCACTAAGCGAAACGGCTGGCTGCACATACACCACAATCTTGTGCAGTTGATAGCGGTTAGCGATGAATTGGTAGCGATGCCGTCGCTCTAGGACAGTGTAAACCTGTTCGTCATAAACGATATGTGAGCCAGGCTGGGGCATTAGATTAAGCTGCAATCGCCCGAGCGATCGCCGAGGATGATTCAAGATCAGCTCAGTAGGCGGCAGCGATGACTCCATGCCAGCTCGGTAAAATAATCGCAACAACGTCTAAAGCGGCAACGTAGCACCTGCTTATCAGGAATTAAGCATGATTGCCTTCATCTCTTCTTCATAGTAATCGTCGTAGCTGCGGCTAAAAATTTAAAAACAGTTAGCGATCTCCGCAAGATTGGCGATGGCTTTGAGGAGTTGGTTAAGATAACACCGAAAATAACATGATGCGAGACTTCTAATGACTATCCAGCAGGTTCAATATGAGAACCTTCTTGCAACCAGCAGTGCCTACGATGGTGCGATCGCCCTGCTCAAGCAATATCGCCCGTATCTGGAAGTCATTCCCAGCATGCGCCGGCCAAAGGAAAGCGTAGTCACCATCCCGCTGCCAGTGATTAAAGTGCGTCAATCAATCAAACCACCTGGCCACGCCGGGATGCACGTGGGCGCTGGAGAGTCAGTGCTGCTGCCCTGTGACATCGCTTTGCTGATGTGTGACCCTGAGTGGAAAATCAAAACGGGGATCGAAATTCTGGTATTTATTCATCGCCCTAACGAAGATTTTTCTGACCTGCTGATGCGCTGGCGACAAACTCAGATCTTGCTAGACGGCGGCTATGAATGGCTCCTGCCGACTCGCTATCAACATCTGCTCAGCGATAGCGGCAGCAAGATTCGGCCGCTGTTTGTCGTCTTTCCCAGCAGCCCTGAACGCATTGCCAAAGGGCTCAAAGGTGCCGGTCTGCCGACAATTAATTATGCCGATGAAGCGATCGCTGAATCCACGGCTGACGCGATGTTGCCTCTGGATGAAAACGAGCTGGATGCTCAAGCTGCTGAAGAGTTTGACTTTGCTGACCTCGACGACATTGGCAACTCAGAAATGACCTCCGAGTAATGCAGGATTTACCCGCGGCCCTGTCGTCCCGAAGAAAGTCCAGAAGTTCTGCCGGTCCCCCCTTGCGCTGTAATTATAGAGATTCTTAGTAAGGGGCTTGACCAAGTTTCGACCCAGTACCTAAGCCGTCTTACCACCTTTTTTCGCTGCAGAGAGAACTGCTTGGCGATTAGATGGGCATTGCCAAGCAGCCGCGCGAAATTCTCGATTGGTATCGCTTGATAGAGCACTTAACCCAAAGTCGGCGATTCTCTCAAACGCCCTAATCAAGCTGGGGCACTGGCGCTATTGAACCGCTGAGCCAGAAAACCGCTCAGCACTTTAGAAAAACGGCAATGGCTTAGAGTGGCTGATTGGGCAGCGGGTGGCGATCGCGATAAGAAGCTCTTCCATAAGGTTTCACAGAGGCATCATACAGCTGTAACAGAGCTGTCACATCCGCTGTCTAACCTAGAGCTGTAGACATAAATGTCCCTTTAGACAGCAAGTAGAGACTCATGAGAGACCACGTGCAGACTACAGTTTCCTCACACCGCCCTGCCCGGTGGGCGCAACGTACCGGGCTATCTCTCTTATTGATGCTGGCCGGCGCGGGGCTGGCAACTGTCGGCACGGGAGCACTACAGGCAATGCAGCCTCGCTTCGCAGAGTCGCGGCAGGCTCAGTTGCCAGCCGAAGTGTCCGCGATTGAGACGGCGATCACTCCTAACCAAGCTGCGCCCGCTTCCTCTAGTTTTGTCGCCAATATTGTGCAGAACGCTGGTCAAGCTGTAGTACGCATTGATGCTTCTCGCACCGTCACGAGCCGCATTCCAGAAACATTTCAGAATCCCTTCTTGCGCGAGTTCTTTGGCGAAATGCCTGAGAGTCGGCAGCGAGTGGAGCAGGGAGTAGGCTCAGGCTTTATCGTGTCTGAAGACGGCACCATTTTTACTAACGCTCACGTAGTTGACGGTTCTGACACCGTACAAGTAACGCTAAAGGATGGCCGCGTCGTTGAGGGTACCGTCGTCGGAACTGACCCATTGACGGACGTGGCAGTGATTAATATCGACGCTGACAATTTACCGACGGTGCCGCTGAGCGACTCTAATGAGCTGCAGCCGGGAGAGTGGGCGATCGCGATTGGTAACCCCTTGGGCTTGGATAACACGGTGACGGTCGGCATCGTAAGCGCCACCGGACGCAGCAGCGGTCAGATAGGCGTCACTGATAAGCGAGTTGATTTTATTCAAACGGACGCTGCAATTAATCCCGGTAACTCTGGCGGCCCGCTGCTTAACGAGCGCGGGGAAGTCATTGGCATGAACACTGCCATTATTCAAAACGCCCAGGGCATTGGCTTTGCCATTCCTATTAATGATGTGGCTCGCCTGGCCGATCAGCTGTTGGTCAATGGTCGCGTCGAACATCCCTATGTCGGTATCCGTATGGTAGAGCTGACTGCCCAAACGAGGGAGGCAATCGCCGCTCAGACAGATCTAAACGTTCAGGATGAAGAGGGCGTCTTAATCGTCGATATCGTCCGTAACTCCCCAGCCGCCAGAGCCGGTTTGCGCCAGGGCGACATCCTGGTCTCGGTGGGCGGTCAGCCTGTGACGGAATCTGCGGCTGTTCAATCTTTGGTCGAAGAAGCCGGCATTGGCACCAACCTATCGCTGCAAGTCCGCCGTGATGGGTCAGTAGAGACGATCTCCGTGCGGCCAGAAGCCCTGCCCACCAGCTAGACCAGCAGCATCCACAGCTTTACCCACACCACCTCATGGGAATGTCAGCAATGGCATTCCCATTTTTTTAGCCCGTGAACCGACACGATACACGGCGTTCCTATGGAGCAGAGTTCAGAAGGCTAAGAACCAAGAACTGAGAACCAAAAACTAAAACATTCACACTCCCCCCTGCCACCCTACTACTCGGCTACCCTATCACCCGCCCTCTAGCCAATTGTCAGGCGAGCTTTCGGGCCGCGGCAACTCTGCCTCAGGATAGGTCACCGCATGCTGCGATAAGGGTTGGGCATCTTCTAGCCAGATTTGAGTCCGCAGGGGACCGTATTGCAGTCTGAGGGCAGCATCTACCCGCTCACCGACGATGTGGGCCACGCCCAAAAAGTCAGGGTGAATGACGAGATGTAGCTCTACCCACACTTGGCGACCGACCAAACCGCGTGAGCGAATGCGGGCACAGCGGGTAACCCCTTCGATTTGAGCAACGGTGTGGGCGATCGCTTCGGGGGCGATCGCCATTGGTCGGAGCAGCGTTGGCAACTGATCGTGCAAGACCTGCCACAAACTCCGAATGGAGAACATCGTCAGCAGTATGGCCCAACTTGGGTCAACCCAGGCTTGCTGTTGCCAGACGGCAATAAGCCCGGCCAAGGTGACGCCGGATAGCCAAGCATCACCCAATACATGTCGGGTATGTAGCATTAGGGCTAAGCTGCCGAGCGCTTGAATGCGGTAGTGCGCATAGGTTGCGATCGCTAGAGACAAGGCCACCAAGATGACCATGAGATAGACGACCGGACGCTCAATCGCGACCTGTAGCGCTGCCGGATCGCCAGCAAACGCAGTGGCCATTTGCCGCAAGGCCGTAAAAATTAAGCTGAGCCCAGTGAAGCCCAGCAGGGAGACAACGGCTAAGGTGCCGGCAACTTCAGAGCGACCATGCCCCCCAACTTCATGTCCCAAAGGACGCTGGGCTGAGGCCACCGCTACCAAACTCAGCATGGTGCTAAACGCATCAATAAACGTATGTAAAGCCTCTGCCAACAGCAGCAGCGATCGCGTGGCCCAGCCAGCAATTACCTCGATGCCCAGCACCAGCAGCGTGACCCACAGCCAGGTCAACAGCAGCCGATAGCAATGACGGCGTTGAGAATCAGCAGCAAGATTCACCAAGTCTTTGGCTCCTGCAGAGCTACAAACTTTTAATTAAAGCGGGTTACGAGGGCAGCGGCTCACATAAGAGAAATTTATTAAGCTAATGGTCTATCCCGATGACGGTATCTCAGTCTTGATTGTGTGTGCGTTCGGCTGGCAAGCAATAGACCCCACTAAAAGCGTTCATAAATTTGCACCTGTGGGCCCATCCCAGGCCGATCGCTTCGTCAGCGCGGCTAAACCAGACAGTTCGTAAGTCAGCGATTAAAAAATGCCCTCGGCGCGCGAGTACCAGCGCATCAGCACTTTCGCCAGCCGCTGGGGATGATGGCGCACTGAGCCATACGGCGATTCTTCCATGACGTTGGCAAGGATGATGCGTCGCCCCGAGCTGAGCACCGTTTCGCGATCAAGGCAAACTGGCGCAGCCCCCACCTGAGCGTAGCGCTGTAGCGACATCTCGGAGGGGCCACGACGCTGCACCAAAACAGCGTCGAATAGGGGTTTACTACAGGCTTTGTCAATCGCGCGAATGTGGTCAGACACAGCATAGTTCAGCGTCTCACCTGGCTCAGTCATGACGTTGCAAACGTAAATTCGGGGAACTTTGCGGCCGGCGATCGCCTCGGCAATTTCCGGCACGAGTAAGTTGGGAATAATACTGGTGTAAAGGCTGCCCGGCCCAAACACGATAAAGTCAGCTTCCTGAATGGCTTTGATCGCTCTGGGCAAGGCGGGAGGGTGGCTGGGCGAGCAGCCTACATTGACAATGCGCCCACCCGCCTCAGGAATTTTAGACTCCCCTTCAATGTGGCGACCATCGCTCAGCTCAGCCCACAATTTCACATCGCTTAAAGTAGCTGGCAAGACCTGCCCCCGCACGGCGAGGACTTTAGAACTAGCCGCAATCGCCTGCTCCAGATCGCCGGTAATATCATTCATTGCCGTGAGAAACAAATTGCCAAAACTATGGCCGACCAGGCCGTCCCCCGCCCGAAAGCGATATTGAAACAGTTCAGTGAGCAGCTTTTCTTCATCGGCCAGTGCCGCTAGACAATTGCGAATATCGCCAGGAGGCAGCACGCCGATTTCCCGCCGCAAGCGCCCAGAGGAACCGCCATCATCCGCTACTGTCACAATCGCTGTAATGTTGTGACTATACTGCTTGAGCCCCCGTAGCAGATTCGACAGACCGGTACCGCCGCCAATCACCACGACCTTTGGCCCTCGTGCCAAACGCCGCTCCTGCATCAACACATCCACCAGCTCGGTTTCATTTCCCGGCGGCAGCAGCACTTCCGTAATGGCCCCCAGGGTGCGCGTTTGGCCCCAGAGAATAAATAACAGTCCCCCAAGGATGGCCAGCGGCCCACTGACGTAATTGGGAATCAGGGTCGTTAAAAGCCGGAGAGCAGTGCCCAAAAATTGGACGGTGTAAAAAACTGGAGTTAACTTAAGAGAAATTAAAATTCCGAAGCCAACCAGCAAGACTCCCCCCACGCTGAGAAATAGCCAGCGTTTAACCAGTAGTCCAGGCGCTAGCCATTTGACCACGCGATTGACGCGACGGGGCGGCTCCGGCGTTAGCCATGAGGTTTTGTGGCGTAAACGACGCAGGAGTTGAGAGAACGATTTGTTCAGCGAGTTAAAGAACATGTCCTACATAGTGGCCTTCATGAAGATTCAGTCCATGATTAAGACGGACAGGACGAAACTGCGACGAATGATATCTCAAAGCTTGGTTTATTCGGTCACTATCGGTATTTAATCTCTACCATTGGTAAGAAATCGATGGCGATTGTCTTGGTCAATTTCTGACCCGTCCCGTTCGCCTAGCGTCCTCATCAATCTGCCGCTTGTATTTGCCTTCGCGTGAGTTTGCCCATGACAGATGCTCTTTTTAATGGATCCGCTGCTGCCACACCGTCCGATTGTGATGATAGTCAGCCTTTGATCGAATTGCGCAATATTGCCAAAACCTTTGGGGCAAATCCGGTTCTAGATGACCTTAATTTGACGATGAATCGCGGAGAGGCGATCGCCATCATTGGGCCTTCAGGCACAGGCAAGTCTACCATTTTGCGAATTATTGCCGGATTGTTGTTGCCCGATGCCGGAGAAATTCATGTAGCCGGTCAGCGTCGGGTAGGGCTGATCGAAGACTCACAGGATCCGGTCGGCATTGGCATGGTCTTTCAGCAAGCGGCGCTGTTCGATTCCCTGACGGTGGAAGAAAACGTTGGCTTCCTACTCTATCAGCACTCCACCCTATCCGCTCGGCAAATTCACGATTTGGTCGAAGACGTTCTGGAGATGGTGGGCCTACCCGGAATTGCCGAGCGCTATCCGGCAGAGCTGTCCGGCGGCATGCGTAAACGGGTCAGCTTCGCCCGCGCGATTGTTTCTAATCCCCAAAATCCGACTGATCGCCCGGCTCTGCTGCTCTACGATGAACCCACTGCTGGTCTCGATCCCATCGCGTCTACTGTGATTGAAGACTTGATTCGCGATATTCAACAGAGTCGGGGCTGTAGTTCTTATTTGATTGTGACTCATCAAGACAGTACGATTCGTCGCACCGCTGACCGAGTGATATTCTTACACCGGGGCAAAATTCAGTGGAATGGCACAATTGCCGAAATTGATCAAACCGACAATCCATTCGTCCGACAGTTTTTCAGTGGCAATGTTGAAGGACCGATACAGCTGGTTCAATAATCAGGCATCTTTCCTGGACCGGCCGTTTATAACAGTGTGGTGACGGAGTATTGCAATGCGGGCACGAGCGATTCGAGAAGGCTCTGTGGGGCTACTGATTTTGATTGGGGTCGGATTATTTGGCGGCCTAGTGCTGTGGCTGCGGGGCATTAACCCCGGTAATCGCAACTACACGATGGTGGCGACCTTTGGGGACACCGCCGGCATGCAGGTGGGAACCTCTGTGCGCTATCGGGGCGTCCCCGTTGGGCGGGTAGTTGGCATTCGCCCCAGCAGCAACCAAGTGGACGTGCGCATGGAAATCACCCAGGCCGATCTCCGTATTCCTAGAGAAAATCTGAGAGTGGCCGCTAACCAGTCTGGCTTCATTGGCGAAACCACCATCGACATGACCCCAACGGTCGAACTCACCGAAGCTGAGCAAGCCATCAGCCCAACTGGTTCCGACTGTGACCCTAGCGTCATCGTCTGCGATGGCGAGCGGCTAGAGGGCATTACTGGGGTGAGCTATGAGTCGCTGCTGCGATCAGCGGAAACTCTGGCGACCAACTTGGCAGATCCCGAGTTAATCAACAGCTTTAAGTTAACCTTGGACAGCACGACTGCCTTTACGGCCGAAGCGGCAAAGCTAACCACCGAACTCACCGCTCTGACTCTGACTGCTCAAGACGAAATAGAGCCGCTCAGCGACTCGGTGCAGCAAGCCACCAATACTGCCGCCGCCGCCGCTGCCGAGATCCAGCTCACGGCCACCGACGTGCGCGGTTTGCTGGATGCGAATCGCCTCAACATCACGGCCACGCTGGGAAACATCAGCCAGGGCAGCGAGCGTCTCTCGCGAATTTTGGACAACCTCGCTACTGAGCTTGAAGATCCACAGCTGGTGGAAGATTTGCGATCGCTCTCGGCGAATGCCGCTGAAGCGGCGATCAATTTCCGCGATGCTTCCATCGACATTCGAAACCTCACAGGCTCGATTAACCAGCCAGAAAATATGCTGATGCTGCAGCAAACCTTGGAGTCGGCCCGCGATGTGTTTCAGGGGGCGCAAAAAGTGCTGTCAGACGTGGATGAGCTGACGGGTGATCCCACCGTGCGCGACAACATTCGCAATTTGATTTATGGCCTCAGCGATCTTTTATCCAATGCCGAGGTTTTGGATCACCAGACGCAGTTGGCGATCGCGCTGGCTCCTTTGGAGCAGCGAGTGAACCCTCAGGCTGCAAATTTGCCTCCTGTGACTCTGTCGCAGACGAATTATCAAGCCCTGCAAAATCATCTCGCGGCCCTTGCTGCCCGTCAAGCGGCCCCGCCTGCTGTACCGTCCGCCGTGTCGCCTCCCGTCGAGTAGCCCCGCCCAGCAGATGACCAGACATAGCAGACTGATCTTTAATCATCGACCGTCAATCGTAAAATTAATGAAGTCGCCTGCCACTTGTCGGAGGTGACTGCCCTCATAGGCTTGCCTATGCTATTCAGTTGCCGAAGTTAAGCGATGAGCCACCCAAACTCTATTGCAGAACACTTTCATGATCGCACAAAATACAGTCCGACCTCGATTGCGCAAAGTGCTAAAAATGCGATGCAGGGGCCACAGCCAGAACCTTTCAAAGTTTATCGCCTGGGCACTGACGTTGACCTCAAGCCTTATCTAGACGAAGCTAACGTGTCGCCCCAGGCTTCCCACGAAGAGCGCTCGTGGGCACGGCTTTCCCATTTTTTGATCAATGTCTATGGTTTAACGGCTCAGATTGCCACGGGGGTAGGTAAAACCTTTTATCTACGAGCTGCCCCCTCGGCTGGCGGGCTTTATCCCACTGAGGTATACGTAGTGTCACGGGGCAACTATCTGCTGCCCGCTGGGTTGTACAACTATCAAGCGAGATCGCACTCCCTGTGGCGCTTTTGGGACGATCATGTCTGGCAGCCTCTGCAGGAAGCTTGCTTTTGGCATCCAGCCTTAGCAACAACCCAAATCGCAGTGATTTTGACCAGCGTGTTCTACCGCTCGGCTTGGCGCTATCAAGACCGGGCCTATCGCCGCATTTGTTTAGACGCTGGACACGTGCTGGGCAACCTAGAATTGGCGGGCGCTTTGGTGGATTATCGAGCCCATCTGATTGGCGGCTATTGTGATCAGGCGGTGAATCAGCTGCTGTATTTGGATGATAAAACTGAAAGCACGATTGCGGTCGTAGCGATCGCCGATTTGCTGCAGGTTGAGCAAAATCTGCCTCATCTCACCACAACCCAACCGGCCCTGCAGCAAACGACATTTCCCCGCATAGCCGATGGCGAGTTGCTGCCCCATATCCATCAAGCTACCTGCATCGAGCAAGACAAGAATTTTCGCTGGGCTAGCCGCGAGCAAAGTGTGCCTGACCAAGTGGGGCCAGCGGCCGCTGCGATTCCTGAAGACAAATATAACTTTCCGTTTTGTCTCAAGGTTTCGACCGTAACGTCGCCCATCGATTGGGATCACCGCCTGCATGGTTTAGAAAAAACCATCCTGCGGCGACGCTCAACCCGTAAATTTAGCGGTAAGCACCTCACCCTCGAAGAACTCAGTGCCGTGCTCGACTTTGCCTATCAGCCTCACCACTATCTTGATCAGGGGCTAGACAGTGATCCTGACTACTGCGATCTCAGCCTGATTCAAACCTTTATAGCGGTGTCTGGGGTGGAGGAGCTAGATGCTGGCTGCTATTACTATGCGCCATTCCGGCAGGAGCTGCGACAAATCCGGTTTATGAACTTTCGCTCAGAGCTGCACTTTCTTTGCTTGAATCAAGACTTGGGATACGACGCTGGGGCCGTCATCTTCCATACCGCTGATTTGAAGGCGGCGATCGGGCGTCATGGCGATCGCGGCTATCGATATTTGCATTTGGATGCCGGTCATCTGGGACAGCGCCTCAATTTGGCGGCCATTCGCCTGGGCTTAGGGATCAGCGGCGTTGGCGGCTTTTTTGATGACCAGGTGAACGAACTGCTCGGCATTCCCGAAGATGAGGCAGTTCTCTACATCACGACCCTGGGAAGACCGGCTGCCTAATCTTGAAAGTTAAAGAATTGTTGACCTGGGCGATCGCGAATTACGACTCACCAGATACAGCACGACCAGATCCAAGTAAGCTGAATCTAAGATAGTGAACTTATTAAAGTGGCATCCGAACCAAGGCCTTTAGCCAGCACTGACGGGGTAAGCAGATTCCGTCGCGCTTAGACTGGGGAATGTCGGAGGCTAGGACGTAAGTTTTGAGACGGTGAAATCGAGTTTCTTTCTGACATGGTCACAATCAACGAAAACTATTTGAAGCTAAAGGCGGGCTACCTCTTCCCAGAAATTGCCCGCCGGGTAAACGCTTTTGCGGAGGCGAATCCTGATGCGCCGATTATTAAGCTCGGCATTGGCGACGTGACCGAGCCCCTGCCCGAGGCCTGCCGCGCGGCGATGGTCAAAGCGGTGGAGGAAATGGGCGATCGGGCTACTTTTAAGGGCTACGGGCCAGAGCAAGGCTACGAATTTTTGCGGGAAAAAATTGTGCGCCACGACTTTCAAGCTCGGGGGTGCGACATTACTGCCGATGAGATCTTTATCTCTGACGGCTCTAAGTGTGACTGTGGCAACATTCTGGATATTTTTGGCCACGACAACACCATCGCCGTAACTGATCCGGTTTATCCCGTCTATGTCGATACTAATGTGATGGCAGGTCACACGGGCCCAGCCCAGGCAGACGGCACTTATGGCGGCTTGGTCTATCTGCCAATTTCGGCTGAAAACGACTTCACCGCAGCAATTCCTCCGCAAAAAATCGATTTGGTGTATCTGTGCTTCCCTAACAATCCCACCGGCGCTGCGGCGACTCGTGAACATCTACAGCAGTGGGTTGACTACGCCCACAGCCACGGTTCCCTGTTGCTCTTTGATGCGGCATACGAGGCTTTCATTACAGAGGATGATATTCCCCATTCCATTTATGAAATTCCGGGGGCTCGGGACTGCGCGATCGAATTTCGCTCTTTTTCCAAAAATGCTGGCTTCACAGGCACCCGCTGTGCCTTTACCGTGGTGCCTAAAACCATCAAAGTAGCTACGTCAGACGGCACGAAAGTAGCTTTACATCAATTGTGGAATCGTCGCCAGTCAACTAAATTCAACGGCGTCTCTTACATCGTGCAGCGCGGCGCTGAAGCGGTTTACACCGAGGCTGGCCAAATTCAAGTACAGAAGCTGATTCGGTTCTACCTGGAAAATGCCCGCATGATTCGAGAACGGCTTTCCGAGGCGGGCATTCAAACCTTTGGTGGCGTCAACGCACCCTATGTCTGGGTTAAAACTCCCCACGGTCTTTCCAGCTGGGATTTCTTTGATAAGCTGCTGCAAGCCTGCCATGTGGTCGGCACGCCAGGATCAGGGTTTGGAGCGGCTGGTGAAGGCTATTTCCGCATTTCGGCCTTCAATAGCCGCGAAAATGTAGAGACAGCCATGCAGCGTATTGTGGCAAAGTTCAAGGCTTAGTTTAGAAAAAGGGCGATCTCTGAAGTGCCGCGATCGCCCTTTCTAGTGGCTGCCATTCCGGGCGGTTGCCATCGTACGGCCAAGTTCCCACCTTAAAAGAACAGTCCTCAGCTGATTTCATAGTGTTGGCGCGGGCATGTTGATGCC
Organism: Cyanobacteria bacterium P01_C01_bin.70; assembly: GCA_039026015.1. Lineage (GTDB taxonomy): Bacteria > Cyanobacteriota > Cyanobacteriia > Phormidesmidales > Phormidesmidaceae > Halomicronema. The sequence goes on from JBCCNE010000028.1 coordinate 14,858, forward strand.
TACGGTTTTATCGTCAATTGGGAAGGCATCCCGAGACAAAAAACGCAAAATTTAGAACTTGAACGCTGTGTGCTAGTGTGTTACTCATGCATCACGCCTGGATTACCCTACCTCTAGCTTAGTCAGCGGCTGGAGCTAGCAGTAATTTCGCCAGCATCGATATTTGGGCCAATTTATTTGGGCGCTGATTAACCGCCGGACAATTGCCCCCACAGTAATTTTTGCTTGGGGCGGTTCATGGTTGGAGATTTTAAAATAGCCGCATCTTTTGATTTAGACGGCGGACTGAACGCATCAGCAACTCATTTGACAGTAGTTCAAACCAGCGTGTCCGACCGCCATGAAGCGACTCAGGTACCCACTGTGCTGCTGGTCGATGATGATTTTGACAGCTTACTGTTGCTGCAGCATATTCTGAGTCAATTTGCCTGCAAGATTGTCTGCAAGGCCGATGGACAGACGGCTTTAGCTTATGTTCAGCAAACTCCGCCCGATCTCATCATGTTGGACATCTGGCTGACCGACATCAATGGTTTAGATATTGTGTATACCCTGCAGCGGTCAACATTGACTCGGGCAATTCCGATCGTGGCGGTGACCGCGCTAGCTCGGCAGAGCGATCGCCGCACGATTTTGCAGGCTGGCTGCACTCACTACATCAGCAAGCCTTACCTGATTGAAAACATGGAAGCCCTGCTGCGGCAATATTTACCGACGCATTGAAGTTGAAATCAGCGTCGTTGACGTACTCCTGGAGCTAGCTGTCAGACACCTGAGTGACTCTGGCAATACCGGCTAAGGGAATCCTCTCAAGGAGGAGCAAGTTGACTAAACCAAAGGTGTCTTTAGATTTGGGTTGCCATTGCGGATCTTCCACGAACTGACGCCCGCAGTCGCGGCACTTGTCGTTTTGTTTACCCCGGCCCGTCCTCCCGTTCTTTGAGATGTCGTGAGAGCCAGGTAGGGCAGGTCATTTCTATCGCCATCGCTCCTAATGCCTCTGCAAATAGTCGATGCTCTTATTTCCTCTGTCCTTTACATTAGTGAACTACCGACGCCTCTTGAGCTGAAGCCGGAATATCTGGGAAGAATACGCCTAACTTAACGGCAACAGTTTTTAGAGGTTAAATAATCTTGTAATGATTGATGGCATTGATCAACTCATTTCTTTGTATAGTGACTCAAATACGTTTATCAAAGCCTTTCTCGATAGCACTTTGTTTTTGCCTGTTGATGTTGTTCAGGCAAGAATCCAGGAGATGATTGACCTATACAAAACGGGAGGCAAATTTCCGGTTCGCTATTCGCCTTCTCATAATGAAGAGTTAAAAATCAACAATAAAGCGGAAGCCATCATCTACACCAGGCATCAAGACGTACGCACTCCCCGCTATCCCTCATTCAACATCAAAATTGATAATGATGGCAATCATGAAAATAGACGTCAGATAAAGTCGCGTCTCAATCAGACTATTGGCATAGGCAAAAAGAGCACTATCAAGAACTATATTATTTCTCATGTTTGGGGGTTGGCCTCTCATCCTTTATTCTTTTCATCTCTTTGGAATATCGTTCTCATTCCAGCTCATTTCAATTACCTAATGGATAAAGATCCTGATTCGCATAAAGTCGTCAAAATCATCAAAGAGCAAATTCAGCAAAAATGTATTGCTCTTTATCGACCTTATGAGAACCTGATGCCGCACATCCCTGAAATTGAGGAATTTAAGGATTTACTCTTTTGTGATATGGAATCGCAAGATGACAACGAATTTTATGTTCATTTTCTAACTTCGGAAGGCATCGAACAACAAAGAACGGAAGTCACTCTCACAGAAGATGATAGGAATTTGCTGGAGACTCTTCTCGGCAGAATGGGTAAAAAATTCTTCGTTGATTACTATCAGCCCTATCTAAATGGAGAAGATCTAATGAAGGTCATTCCGATTGGAATCTATACCTATGGCTCTGTCATGACCCGAGTTAGTACAATGCGCAAGATATTTAATGAAGGGTTAAATACTAAGGCTTTAGCCTACATTCTTGAGAATGAAAATTCTAGATTAGATGACGAAACAATTGAATTAGCTAGAGACTTAATGGAGCTATCCTAAATCGGTGAATTATCGGGCTTTAAATGCTTTCGCTGCTCTGAGCCTATTCAAAGGGAGCACGTCATCCGTCCATGGTAGAAAAAATATCCTGGAAGATATCGTTTCTATTCGGTGATAGCCATGACACCCAAAGATCGTCAGCAATTGGATTTCCATGTGCGAGCAATCGCAGAGATCTTGCATAGCGACGCGCAGACCCAGAGCCTACCGATGGATAGCCTGAAAGACATCGAACAAACGGTTCGTGATCAACTACAGGCCCATGTTTCCCCCGGTTTAGGAAATTTTTTATCCAAACAAATTGCCCTGAAGCGGGTGAGCGAGAAAGGCGAATCGTGAGCATCCTGGGGGAGTTGTGGCTGTCTCGGCAGCAGGCCCAAACGCTCTCCGGTCCCGCCTCGTGTCAAACATAGCCCGTACCTGGAGAAATGCTGCTTACGGATGTGTGCCAAAGCGTCCTATGCGCAGGCCGAAGCTGATGTCGCCATGCTCACGGGGGTACGTGTGAGCGCCAAAACACAAGAGCGGATGGTCAAGCGCTCAGCGTTACCCGAGCCCAATCCTGAGGAGCCCGTCCATGAACTCACCCTTGATGGTGGGATGGTGCGGGTGCGGACACCCAAGGGTGAGCCCAGTGCTTGGCGTCAGTATCACGGCATCAGAGTCAATGGCGATGGCATTGGTATGGCGTGGGACAAAGACCCGCCTGCTTTGTTGGCCTGGGTCACAACCTTATCCCTCATGCCCATCGTTTATCTCCTTGGCGACGGACACTGTGGCATTTGGTCGTTGTTTGAGCAAATGGAAATAGATGTCCCGACCGATGAAGTGCTGGACTGGTATCACCTCAAGGAAAATCTCTACAAGGTTGAGGCCACAGAGGCGGTGCTCGAATCGCTATCTAGACAACTGTGGGAAGGTCAACTCCAACCGGTTTTAACTGCTGGAAAATGACTCAGCTCGACGGTTTAGTGCCTACCTGACAGGTCATGCTGGACGCATTCCTAACTATCGTTACTATCACATGGAAGGCGTACCTATTGGTTCAGGCCCAGTGGAATCCTGGGTCAAACAGATAGATGCCAGACTACAGGTAACTGGCGCTCAGGGGAATGAAAAGTCGTTGCCGCATATGCTCAAATTGAGATCCGCTTATCTCAATCATCAACTCGATTATTTTTCATCCGCTAGCGGATGACGTGCTCCCTATTCAAACTTCTATTCCTTGCTTGATGACTTCTAGCCAACGTTGACTAGCATGTTCCGCTTCAATCAAATCAATCGAAAAGTCAGGGTCAATGTCCAGTAGTGCTGCGAGGGCTTTGAGATAGTCTGCTGCAGGTAGCCCCCACACCGCTAAGTCAATATCCGATCGCCCATGTACTTTTTCCGATGTCAGCATCGAACCAAACAACACTACTTTATTCGCTGACCAGGTGTCCTTTAGTAGGTGAGCAGCCACATTAGCGACCTCTCGCCCCCGTTGACATCGGGTTAATTGCTGTTGCAGCCGTTGCTCAGCCCGACGCCTGGCACTAGCCCGATACTGCGCCATCTGTTCAGAACTCGGATAAGGAGTGTTCGACGGTGACATCACGTCCATTCCTGGGCAAGTCATCTGGCTCTATTGTAAAGAGGACTGGGCGATCGCCCTACTGAATCCAGTTCACGTTTACGGTGACGAACGATGGCCCAGAGTTTGCGATCGCTTCTCCCACCATCTGTGCTTTTGTCGAATAGATGCTACGAAAGTTTTATGTCTCCGGGGCAGCGGGCACCAGGGAACGCAAGGTGACCCCATTGCGGTGATTGGCCAGCACCAAAGGGTTAGTCATTCAGTCACTGCGTCCGGATCAACGCCCAACTCTCGGAGTTTGGCAGTCAACTTCTCATTCCGCTGGCGTTCATCGGCTGCCGCTTCTTCAGGAGTCGGAATCAGTTCACCGTCAGCGGTAAAGAATCGCAACTGACGATTGTGGATGCCTAAAAAGAGTTGGAGTTGTTGGCTCCACAGCCGTCCCTGTTCGTTCGGTTCGAGGGCTTGATAGAGCCCGTCTACGAGGTGAAACCCCTGAAACTCCAAACTTTCCGGATCGAACCAGAAATAGTCAGGGGTGCGAAAGGTGTCTTGATAGAGGATTTTCTTGGGGCCACGGTCATTGCTCGCAGTTGACGACGACAGCAGTTCCACAATCAGGTTGGGGTATTTGCCGCCTTCTTCCCAAATCATCCAGCTCCGGCGCGGTTTTGGGTCGGTGCCCAGCACCACAAAAAAGTCAGGCCCTCGAAAATCGCGATTTTTTAAGCGCTGGGCGTTGTAATAAACCGTCAGGTTG
>JBCCNE010000029.1:0-18725 GCA_039026015.1 Cyanobacteria bacterium P01_C01_bin.70
GAGCTGTTGTTGAGCATATTGCGGCGATCGCGCCTTCGCAATCGCCGCACGCGTCAAGATAATCACCCGCATCCTATTCAATGCCTTACCAAATGGCGATAGTAGTGCCACAGCAGGTGGGCGATCGCGCCACGGTAGGGCACTAAATGCTCAGTGGCGGCAAGCAGTTCTTTGCGAGTGGGGCGACTTTCCCAGTTTTGAAGAAGCTGATAGCCTGCCTGTACAGCGAGGTCAGAGGCGGGAAAGCTATTCAGCCGTTCTAGGCAAAACAACAGGTACACCTCCGCCGTCCAGACGCCGATGCCTTTGATCTGGGTGAGATGAGCGATCGCCTCGGTATCGGATAGTGATGGCACTTGGTCGAGGCTGACCTGACCAGCGGTAATAGCCGCCGCCAAGCGTTGGCAGGTGGAGGTTTTTGCTCGACTTAGGCCAACCTGCTTCAGAGTCGATGCCGCAGCAGCGCTGAAACAGGTCGGCGTCAGGTCAACCTGCTGGATGAGCCGCTGAAAAATTGCCTGCGCCGCCTGCGCCGATAGCTGCTGCCCCAAAATTATGCGCACCAGCGACGCAAATCCGGTAGGCCAGCTGCGCACTGAGAGGGGGCCGACTTTGGCCTCAATTTGTCGAAAAGTGGGATCGCGATCGCACACTGCGTCCACTGCCTCCCGCAGCTTAGAACTGGGTGGAAACAGAGCATCAGGCGCGAATCGGGCAACTTCACTAGGGGCTATCATCACTCAGCTATCTAATGCTTTAACTACAGGGACTCCAAGCCCTTAGCTTACGAATTTAGGATGGGTGCGGCAATGCCTATCCCACAAAGTTTCTAGCATCATTAGTGATGAAGCAGCTTCAGCAGCATGGCAGAAAATGCCTGATTGAACTAGCGCCGCAAATTTTTCGGGCCTAGCGTTCTCAGATAAGAAAGGTCCGCTTTGCCGCTTTTGGAAACTGGGTAAAGGTGAAAAGAACACGTAGCGAATTCAACGTCACACTATCTCCTAAAGCTCCGCAAAAGCGGTATTAAGAACCAAAGTAGCAAAATGGCTTTCAATACGAACCCCACGCCAAAAGTTTGCTGGGCTATGTCAATCGCGATCAAACATGCTAGCCAAGCTAAGACCACGAGCCGCATTAGCAAACTGATTTTAGAAAATTTGAGAGTTTGCGTTTCTACCTGCATGGGCAGCACCGTTTGCTGCTCCCAGGCCGGATCAGCGGATAGGCCAAATTGGTAATGGGCACCTTCGGCAGTTGATAACTTGAGCACAGCGCCATTCCCCAGCTTCACTAAGGTGGCATCTTGCACCGTCGCCAGGGGAATCGTCCAGTCGCCGCAGTGCAAGCCCTGACTGGTTAGCACTAAAACGTCACGCTTGGCGGTGACCCAGCCCATTTCACGCTGCACCGCCGCTGCTGCCTGCTCCATTTTGCGGGCTTTGGTAGCTCCATAAGCCACAATCTGAGCCTCAGGAAAGTTTCGCTGAAACTGGCGTATCCGACTGGGAACGCGATAGAGAAGATTCACGACTTTGAGTGTCAGAGAGGCCAAAAACATAACGCAGTGCCAAGCTCCTATGTAATTGACTGTCGTCGCTGTGTTCAGAAGCTAGCTTCATCGTTTCAGGCTGGAGTTGCGGAAGGTTATGGGGCCAGTGCCGCCGATTCAGACTGCAAGCAGAGGTGCGTTTCAGGCTGGAGCAACCAAAAATGCAAAACCTGCTAGGGGCTGTCATCATTTAACGTCGAATCCCTATGCTAAAAGCAGTTCAGCCCCCAGCAGGTTTTGCAGAGCGGGCGCGGTAATGCCTATACCGCAAGCATTCTGGCTTTTTTAATTAAGGACGCGCCCTAGTAATCACCTCATGTCTTTAAGAACATGTCCTTTAAAATCGGCGCTCTCGTAGTTAAGCTAAGCGATACTATCAATAGTGCCGCCTTGATCGCGCTTGAGTGCCCGCTCCATCAAAAGCGCTTGGGTGCTGCGCACGTCGCCATCGGCACCCGGTTGACGCTGGGTAAAGACGCCATCTTCGCCCAGTTCCCAAGCCTGCCGATTGTCAGTCAGCATGATATCTAGGATATCTTTGAGTTCTTGCATTCCTTCTGGATCATCTACCGGGGTCACTGCTTCAACCCGGCGATCGAGATTGCGGGGCATCCAATCGGCGCTACCGATGTAGATTTCTTCGTCACCATCATTAGCAAAATAAAAGATGCGGGCGTGCTCTAAAAAGCGACCGATAATGCTGACTACGCGAATGCGATCGCTCACCCCCGCCACCCCCGGCCGCAAACAGCAGATGCCGCGCACAATCAGGTCAATTTCGACCCCGGCTTGAGAAGCTCGATAAAGCGCCCGAATCATTTCTGCATCGACCAAAGAATTCATCTTGGCAATAATGCAACCACGCTGACCCGACTTCACATGATCGATTTCTCGTTCGATCAGCCGCAACATATCCTGTCGTAAGGTCAGCGGTGCCACCAACAGGTGACGATAATTGCTCTGGCGCGAATAACCGGTCAAAAAGTTAAACAAATTCGTTAGGTCTGCCCCCAAATCATCCCGAGCGCTGAGAATGCCTAAATCCGTATATAGTTCGGAGGTCTTGGAATTGTAGTTGCCGGTGCCAATGTGGATATAGCGCCGCAAGCGATCGCCCTCGCGCCGCACCACCAGCGTCGTTTTAGTGTGGGTTTTGAGCCCGACAACGCCATACACCACATGAACGCCCGCATCTTCTAGCTTGCGCGCCCAAATAATATTGTTTTGCTCATCAAAGCGCGCCTTGATTTCCACCAGCGCCACCACTTGTTTGCCATTTTCAGCCGCTTTAATCAGCGACTGCACGATGGGCGAGTCTCCTGAGGTGCGATAGAGCGTTATTTTGATCGTCAACACGTGAGGATCGCGGGCCGCACTGGCCACAAACGCCTGCACCGATCCAGAGAACGATTCATAAGGATGATGCACCAGCAGATCTTGCTTGCGGACGACACTAAAGATGCTTTCTTCGCCCCGTTCAACACTTTTTAGCCGCGGCGGCATTTGCCCTGACCAAGGCTGGTATTTGAGTGCTGGCAGCGGCATCGACATAAAAAAGAAGAGGTCTTTGAGATCAAGCACCCCGTTCAGCTCATAGATGTCTTCTTCGGCGACTCGCAGCTCCCTCATCAGGCCTTCTAGCATGTCATCCGGCATCGATTCCTCAATTTCCAAACGACAAACAAACCCTTCGAGGCGGCGCTTGCTAATCTCTTCCTCCATTGCGACAAGCAGGTCATCGGCTTCGTCTTCGCGCACGGGGAAATCGGCGTCGCGGGTAATGCGAAACAGATAGTGGCCGGACACCTCCATCCCCGGAAAGAGGAAGTTGAGATGGTTGGCAATAATATTCTCTAGCGTCGTGCCCACCCAAATCGCATCGTCATCAATGAGCCCTGAGGGCAGACCAATAAAGCGCGGTAAATTATTGGGCACTTTGATTCGGGCAAACTTTTGGACTTTCGTATCCGGATTTTTGACAGCCACGGCCAAGTTCAAGCTTAGGTTTGACAGCCGGGGAAAGGGATGGGCTGGGTCAACGCTTAGAGGCGTCAGTACTGGAAAAATCTGACTCTCAAAATATTGCTTCAAGTATTGTTGCTGCTGAGCATTCATCTGCTCATAGTCAAGCAAATAGACGCCATGCTCCTGCAGTTGGGGACGCAGCTCAGTTTGAAAAAAGTCGTGTTGCTGCCGCAATTTGGGGCGCAAATGAGTCCGAATGGCCTCCATGACTTGAATCGGACTGAGGCCGTCAGAGGTTTTGCGGTTGATGCCAGCGTTAATCTGATCTAGTAGACCTGATACCCGGACCATATAAAACTCGTCCAGATTAGAGCTGAAAATCGCAGTGAACTTGAGCCGCTCTAAAAAAGGCGTCCGGGGATCGATCGCTTCATGCAGCACGCGATCATTAAATTTCAACCAGCTCAGCTCACGATTGAAATAGTACTGTGGCTCATTCAGGTCAATCGCTAGGCTTATATCAGCTGCTGTCATCGTGCTTTTCCCCGTCACACGCCATGCTAAACTCCACCACCTTAAGGATAAAAAGTAATCACCTGGTTAAGAGCGGGCACGATCGCCATTATCCCAGTCTGATATCGCTGAAAACTGCTGAGCGCGATCGTTTGGAAGGCGCGCGTTCAGTGATAATGTGTTAAATGGCGCTGCGAACCTAAGGTTGTCTTTAGAAAGCGGCCAGTAAGCAGATCACAGAGATAGACGCAAGCATGGTCACCACTGCAGAGAAAACCAATGTCGGCTACATCGTCCAGATCGTCGGGCCGGTCGTCGATGTGGGATTTAAGGGCGGAAGCCTACCCGAAATCTACAATGCCCTGGAAATTAAGGGGACCAACCCCGCTGGCCAAGAAGTATCTGTTACCTGCGAAGTACAGCAGCTTCTTGGTGATTCGAAAGTTCGGGCGGTTGCCATGAGCGGCACCGATGGCTTGATTCGTGGCATGGAAGTTGTCGACACGGGCGCACCCATTAGCGTGCCGGTAGGTGGTGCCACCTTGGGACGGATTTTTAATGTACTCGGTGAACCCATTGATGAGAAAGGCCCCGTTGCCAACGACAAGTCTTCGCCGATTCATCGGGAGTCTCCTAAGCTGACAGAACTGGAAACTAAACCGGCCGTGTTTGAAACCGGCATTAAAGTGATTGACCTGCTTGCTCCCTATCGTCGAGGCGGCAAAACAGGGCTGTTCGGCGGAGCGGGCGTTGGCAAGACTGTTTTAATTCAGGAACTCATCAACAACATCGCCAAAGAGCACGGCGGCGTGTCCGTGTTTGGCGGCGTTGGTGAGCGCACCCGTGAGGGCAACGACCTCTACAACGAATTTATTGAGTCTGGCGTAATCAATAGTGAAGACCTGTCACAGTCTAAAGTGGCTTTGGTCTACGGTCAGATGAATGAGCCGCCAGGAGCGCGGATGCGCGTGGCTCTGTCGGCGCTAACGATGGCAGAGCATTTTCGCGACGTCAACAAGCAAGACGTGCTGCTGTTTATTGACAATATCTTCCGCTTCGTGCAAGCCGGTTCTGAAGTGTCTGCACTACTAGGTCGGATGCCTTCGGCGGTAGGCTACCAGCCCACGCTAGGTACTGACATGGGCGACTTGCAAGAGCGCATTACCTCCACACTCGAAGGGTCGATTACGTCCATTCAGGCGGTCTACGTTCCCGCTGATGACTTAACTGATCCAGCTCCAGCCACCACCTTTGCCCACTTAGATGCCACGACCGTGCTATCCCGAGGCTTGGCTTCTAAGGGCATCTATCCAGCCGTTGATCCCCTGGACTCGACCTCCACCATGCTGCAACCCAGCGTTGTCGGCGATGAGCACTACAACACAGCGCGAGCCGTACAGTCCACGCTGCAGCGCTATAAGGAGCTGCAGGACATTATTGCCATCTTGGGTCTGGATGAGCTGTCAGAAGATGATCGCTTGACTGTATCCCGCGCTCGCAAGATTGAAAAGTTCCTGTCACAACCGTTCTTTGTGGCGGAAGTCTTTACCGGCATGTCTGGTGAGTATGTAACGCTGGCTGAAACCATTAAGGGCTTCCAGATGATTCTCAATGGCGAGATGGATGATGTGCCTGAGCAAGCCTTCTATCTCAAGGGCAACGTTGACATGGTGCTCAAAGCCGCTGAGGAATCCAAGTCTTAGGCGTCTTCTCTAGATAGAGGAGCTGATTCCCTATCCTCAATTAGCTCCTCACTCCAGTTATCTTTGCCCAAACAGAGACTTAATTCATCATGCCTTTAACCGTGAGAGTCATTGCACCCGACAAAACTGTCTGGGACGCCGAAGCTGAAGAAGTGATTCTGCCGAGCACAACTGGGCAGTTAGGAATTTTAGGCGGGCACGCGCCCTTGATGACGGCACTCGACATTGGGGTTATGCGAGTGCGACCTGAAAAAGAATGGCTGGCGATCGCACTCATGGGTGGCTTTGCTGAGATTGATGACGACGAAGTCACAATTTTGGTACGCGGCGCTGAGCGGGGCGACAGCATTGACCAAGATGAGGCTCGAGCAGCGTTTGAAGCGGCACAGACAGAAGCTAATTCCGCCTCCCCAGAAGACCGTCGAGCTACGCTGCAGGCCAAGCAAGCGCTGCGACGGGCACGAGCTCGCCTGCAGGCATCAGGGGGTGCTGTCTGATTAGTCAAGAACAAGCAGACTGGTAAATCATGAAATGCCCATGGCGGCGTTAGCACACCCTGAACCTAAGCCGGGAGACATCGTTGGTCATCACTTGCTCATCAAAGAACTCGGTCGTGGCGGTATGGGCATTGTTTTTTCAGCCCGACCAAGCCAGGCATATTCAACAGAGCCATTAGCACTTAAATGGTTTCGGCCGGATCGAGTCTCTGCGGAAACTGTGCGAGCGATCGGAAACCGTCTGACCCAGATTCACCATCCTGCTTTGGTACAAACCATTGAGGTAGACCAGCACGGCAAGTATCTCGTCATGGAGCAGATTACGGGCGAGGCTCTTGGTTCCCTTCTCAAACGGTGCGGACGACTGGCACGTAACGAGTTTGAGATATTGACTCGGCAGCTATGCGATGGCCTTACCGCACTCCATAAAGCCAGATTACTGCACCGCGACGTTCGCCCCGCAAATATGATCGCGACCAGCCGTGGCTGGGTCCTGGTAGATCTTGGAATTCCTTACTCCAGCTTATCCGCCTCAGACAAGGCGGCGAATCTTGCCCAGCGAGGTCCACGTTCGTACATGGCTCCTGAAGTCCTAAAAGGGCAGAGTTCTCTGATTGCATCTGATATCTACAGCGCTTCCATTACCCTTTATCACGCACTTGTTGGAAGACGCCCGAATCGCGATCGCTTCGGCAATCATTTAGGCAGACCGAAGTTTGAAAAAGGTCTGAGTTTTTCTCTCCTAGACGTATTTTACCAGGGTGCATCAGCTCATCCAAAAAATCGTTTTTCAACGGTGGTAGAGCTAAAGCTTTCTATTCTAAATTGCTCAATTCAGCACCCTAACAGGTCATAACAGCAAATTAACGAACGTTATCAGTAATACTTCTAAGAGCCTGACAGTGCGGTATTTTGCCAGTATTGGTCAGCCGAGTTTCGCCATTGACAAACAGTTAAAGAGCAGGCAGTTGATAACTGCCTGCTCTTTAACTACAGATTTATGACCAGCAATTATCTGCCGGAAAAGCCAGTCCGCAATCATTGGCGACGCTCGTCAATCATCTACGAACTACCGGTAAATAAAACCGTCTTAAATTTTTCTTGGGCAACCCGCATAGGCTTGCCTTTGCCCTCTTCTTGCCAATAGTTGATGATTTCAGTTGCAGTGTTGAGCAGCTCCACTCGCTCTTCTTCAGAAATCCAGCTCTTACCTTCAAGCTCGGACTTCATTTGCTCCCAAGCATCATTACGAGGCCAGAAGAAATAAGCAGTTAGAGGGCTGGTACCTTTCCCAACAACCTGATCAACTGCTAAGGCAACGTCCTTATCAAGCCAAAGTACCTTTAAAACGAATCTAGAATCTATTTCCAATACAGCCTCCACCGCAAACCCTCTTTCAGAACTACAGCCTCTCATGATACCTCAAACTGGCAAAGCTGTAATGTTATCCTTATGGCTTTTCTCTAAAGCTGACCATCCTAAAGCTGACTATATTATTGATAGTAAATTTCGCTAAGCGATCGCCATCCCTGGTCGCCAATAACCTCAAACCGCTAAGCGATACTCTCTTGGCAGCGAGTGGAAATTAGGGTTGTGATGGGGCAATCGCACTCAAGTAGCTCAAAAATCAGGTACAGCTTGAACACTACCTCTGCCCTCAAAGCTGCTTGAAATATCTAGCCACTGGCCACAACTCAAAACCCACCTTTTCATAGGTATAACGAGCTGAAGCATGGCCAGGATCTCCGCCAGTCTCGACCATCGCAATCGACATCCCCGCATCTTTCATCCAAGCAAGGGCGAATTCTATCAAAGTAGTACCAATGCCGTGACCTTGAAAGTCTGGATCGACGGCAACCATGTAGACTTCACCCATGCTGTCTTCTGGGTGCAGTTTCACAGCCACAAAACCCACCGTAAAATCCATATCGATAGCGACCCATACGTTCATTTCGTCTACCACGCAGGCAGCTTCGACCGCCGCCTGCTGACTCGCCCGCCAATGATTGGGATAAAACGTCTGGTAAACATCAGCGTTCATTACTTTCTGCATGGAATCGAAAACCGGAGTCCATGCTCGCAGCGAAAGACGAATAACCGCATCCAGGTGGCAAGGGTCGTATGGTTTAATTCGTACTTCCATATGAACTCTAGTCAACTCCATAGCCTTGACAAACATACTACAAAATACTACACAATTAGTGGCTTGACTCGGGATGCTGACAGATTGCTTTACAGATATCTTTTACTAACTAGGGACTGTCATTATTTAACGCTCGAATCCTTATGCTGAAAGCACTTCAGCCCCTAGCGGGTTTTACAGAGCCGGGCGCGGTAATGCTTACGCAGCAAGCATTCTGGATTTAATTGATGACGCGCCCTAGCAAGCAGCAGACCAAGCAGCAGACTATGACCTTCAAAGACTACTTTTCAGGGCATGCAGCAGATTATGCGAAATATCGTCCGCGCTATCCGAGCGAGCTATTTGAGTGGCTAGCTCAGCAGTGCAATCGCCGCGATCGCGGGTGGGATTGTGCGACCGGCAATGGGCAGGCGGCGATCGCGTTAGCCAACCATTTTGATCAGGTAATTGCAACCGACGCCAGCGCTGAACAAATCCAGCAGGCACCCGAACATGCTCGCGTGACCTACCAAGTAGCGCTCGCCGAAGACAGCCGTTTAGCGACTCAGAGTATAGATTTAGTAACGGTGGCGCAGGCCGCCCACTGGTTCAACTTGACAGCCTTTTACCAGGAAGTGCATCGCGTTCTCCAGCCAGGAGGTCTCCTGGCTATCTGGTGCTATGGTCAACCCACTTTGGCTGCAGCCAAGTTAGATCATCACCTGAATGATTACTACAGCAACATTCTGAATGACTTTTGGACACCAGAGCGACGACTGGTGGAAGCCGGCTATCGCTCCCTAGATTTCCCCTTTGTGGAACTGGCAACACCGACTTACCGCATGGAGGTGCAGTGGACACTACCCGAGCTCATGGGATATCTGTTCACGTGGTCAGCGACGCAGCGATATATCGCTGCGCACGGCGATAATCCTTTAGATGAGCTCAGCGATCGCATGGCGTCAGATTGGGAGGGCGATCGTGCCGCCATTACCTGGCCGATTACCGTACGGGCAGGAAGAACATAGCAGCTGTGAAATACAGAGTGCAGCAATCCAGAGCCAGCAATCAAGGATGTAGAACCATTGCCCATTCCAAATCGCTGGCCTGCAATTACCTCACTTCTAAACCTAGTAAAACTCCTCACCACGGACTACCCACTAGCGTAAAAGCCGCCCAGTAGTAAGGGTGTTGAGTGTTGCCAAAACGGAGGTTGACTAGATCTTCTGGCAGGGGCTCCGAGCCGTCACTCCAGGCTAAGACACCGTTCTCCACAGTGACTTCACCGCGCAGCATAGCTAGTTGTGCCTGGCGCAACGCTTCCGCTTTGTAAGGCTGTTGACTGAGTTGGGTGTAGAACTCCGTCATCAATCCAGCGGTTTCTAAATCACTGACTTGCCAAAGTGACGCCAGCGCTGACTTCACGCCAGCCTGTACGGCTAGTCCAGCGAAACCGAGTTCTGCAGCGGCATCCCCAAGGGCGGTACGGCAAGCGCTCATGACCAATAATTCCAGAGGAGGATTGTTGAGCTGGAGGTCACGAATTTGGTTGAGCCCCACACGTTGATCCCAAAATTGAATATAGGAATTTTCTGGGCCGCCAGGACGAAATTCGCCGTGGGTGGCCAGATGCAAGATGCGATAGTCTGACTGCTGCCGGAGTGACACCAGCGTTTGGGGAGTAAAGGTTTCGTTTAAGGTCTGCTCGCCACGGCGGAGGTCGGTGGTAATGGTGTTGAGTTCAAAGGGAACGGCAGGCAGATTTGGCTGATCAGAAAATTCGGAAGCGCCCATAGCCAATACTGGCTCTTGGCGCACGTCGGTGTAACGGGTATCGGTCAGGGCGAGACTGGGCATTAGGCCGACGGTATAGTTTTCAATGATGAACTGCTCGCCATCGTGTAAGGCCGCTAAGGGCAACGATCGCAGCCCCGGGGATAAAATCATCGAGATATGGCCAATCTCTTCGGCTGCCAGAACTGGTTCGATGGGAGCAATCAGCCAGTCATAGAGCGACTGAGAATATCGCAAATAGTCAGTGAGGCGGCGGCGAGTGCGATCGGTCAGTTCAATTTGTAAACTGCGAACCGCCGCCACCATCTTTTCACGAGTTGCACCGGGCACTTCGAGCTGTTGCGGCTGATTGTTGGGGGTGACTACCACAAGCTGCAGCACGTCCGTTGGCTGAGGATTTTGTAGCTGCTTGCGGCCGGGCTGTTGGGCTACAGCCGAGCCGGCTGGGCTGAAGCGCGCATAAACCAACGCCGAGGAGGTACCCACCTGCTGGGTCAGGGTTCGCAAGGTGGCTTGACTGGTTTCAAAATCAGGCTCGGGGAGAACCGGTAAATCAAAGTAGCTAATGAATTCTTCGCCGTAGAACGAGTCTTCAAAGGCCCATTCGTCAGCGGTCAGATCTTCTGCATCGTTATCAAAGTCGCGATCGCCTGCCCCCCGCCGTCTGCCATTCTCATCGAAATCGTCACCGTCTTCAAAATCGTCGCCCTCTTCAAAGTCGTCACCGTCTTCAAAATCACCGTCATCAGCATCGCGACGTCCCAAGCGGCGATCGTCTTGGCCATTTTCGTCAAAGTCATCACCGTCAAAGTCATCCGGGCCATCAAAACCATCCGGGCCGCCAAAATCATCCGGCCCTTCTGGGCCGTCGCCAAAGTCATCATTTTCAAAATCGAAATCGTCGCCGAATTCATTGGACAAGAGCGGATCGTTATTACCGGCTTCGCCGTCACCAAAATCATTATCATTAGGGTCATTATTCTGGCAGCCGTCGGGACAATTCGGTTGACTCGTCCGCGTGACCGTCAGCACTCCACCTTCAGCATTTGGCTCATCTCCTGGGTCAACGTCAATAAAGACGTCGGCACCTGTGAGCGTAATGTCACCGCCGCCTGAGTTGAGTGGACCTTCAACAATAATTTCGCCGCTGCCATTATCATCGGTGTCCGCTTGAAAGTCGAAATCGGTGGCGCTGACACTGCTTGTGATTTCCCCTCGCAGCCGAATATCGTTAGCCGCCTGTAGTTCTAAAGTAGCGTCAAGCTCCGTTTCGAGCGTAAATCCATCAACGTCGATATTGCCCGCTTGGTCACCGCTGGTGCCGGTTGCCACCGTTACAGTGCCCCCCATATCCAAAGCCTCTGCAAGGTCAAACCAGCTAATTACCGCCGGACTCGACTGAGCAATGAAGGGATTATCTCCAGAAAAACCGATTGTTTGATCGGGAGGTGCATCGACGATTTGAATATCGAAGGGATCGAGCAGCCAGAGACCGGCTTGACCGTTGGGAGCGGCAATATCGGGCACTCCAGCAGTATCCAAAAAACCGCGACTACTGGTTTCAATCAGACCGCCGTTACCACCAGTCGTGCCGCCGCGAGCACTGAGGCGACCATAACTACGCGTCGTTTCGTCTGACCAGAGAATAACAGTGCCGCCATCTCCCTGAGCGATCGCATCGGCTACTAAGCTCGATGTCTCATCTACAAAAGTGACTGCAGCGCTGGGTAATGGTCCCGACCCGGTGTAATCGCCTCCCACGCGAATCGTGCCGCCGCCTTGGTCACCTGCAGCGTTGACATCAGCCCCTAGTAAGCCGATCGCGGTGCCGAGAACCGTGACGTTGCCCCCCTGACTCGCACTCGTCGCATCCAGCGTACCGCCAACAATCACCGTACTCGCTGCCGTCGGCACCGCCAGCTCCGAGGCTACCAGGGTAATCGTGCCGTCGGAATTTACCGTCACGGTGTCCGCAGCGATCGGCGACCCTGTCAGTAATGCCGGCAAATCCAAGGGCGAAAAAGACAGAGCTGATGTAAAAGGTGTGGTCGGCAGGGTCTCTACCTCTAGGTTGAGCAGCAAACCCTCCCGAGCAATGCGCACCAGACGATTACCTTCTACGGCGCTGATCAGGATGTCACCGCCAGGCGCGCTCACGGTGCCGGTGTTGAGCACCTGTCCGCCCACCAGCACCACCGATTCCCCCGATGACACCGCCAGCTGCCCGGCGTTAACAATACTGCCTGGCTGCTCCAAACTGAAGCGAAAGCTTTGGGGTTCACCCACTAGCGCGGCATAGTCAGCCGAGTTCACCAGCGCAAATTCCCCCGTGACAAACTCTATCTGATCGGCAGTCGTCGCCGTAAAGCTGCCCTGCAAATTCAGCGCCGCATTGGGACCAAATAGAATTCCGTTGGGATTGATCAAAAACAGGTTGGCGTTTGAGCCATTCACCTGTAATAGACCATCAATCACAGAAGGATTACCGCCATTAATCCCGCTGAGAATGTTGAGAATCGCCGGGTCAGTGATAAAAGTGGCGCTTTCTCCAGTTAGCAGATTGAATTCGGTGAACGTGTGGAATAGATTTTGGCTATCAGCAGAAGTCGTGCCGCCGGTAATCGTATGGTCAGGGCCGCTGGAAGTAACTTCGGTGCCTGTATCAGTGGCTGGTACGATGCTCTCAGCTTGCGCCGGGTGATGGCTAAGACCCACAAATATGAGTAGGGGAGATACGGCGATCGCTGTCCAGCGCAACGACATCATAGCGAATGTCCTTTGATTCAAAATTTGACGACAACTCGGCAAGCAAGCAACGACCAATCAGCCGCCCTACTGTCATGTCTAGAGCATGCCGCGACCGCCTCAATTCGATAGCAAAAGTATCGGCTTCGTAGCAATTCTTTGCTGAGAGAACCACCCTACACGAAAAAATTACACCGCCCAGAAGGCCGACCTTTCTAGCAGCCCCAAGCCAACGATCAAGTATGACGAGCAGACGAGAAGCGCAGAATCTGA
Organism: Cyanobacteria bacterium P01_C01_bin.70; assembly: GCA_039026015.1. Classification (GTDB taxonomy): domain Bacteria; phylum Cyanobacteriota; class Cyanobacteriia; order Phormidesmidales; family Phormidesmidaceae; genus Halomicronema. Next base: position 13,165 of record JBCCNE010000029.1, read on the forward strand.
GGGAGTGCAAAGCAGCAGCGTTAGAGACACCGCCGAATCCCAAAAATCCGACATCGGTCAGCCATCAACAGAAACCGAGGTTTGAGCTTTAAGTCAGCCTTCGAGACATTCTTTACCCAAGGCCATATGATGAGACCAATCAGCGTTTTTACGGTTCGCTTCGTGAATACTCAAAGTTTTGCACGGGTTGGTCAACCGCCTTGCAGTGAGCTACCTAACAGCGCTAATTTATAGAACCTTCTTGATTGCCAACGGTTACAGATGTATGCAGGGTCAACTTGCTGAAATTGATATTCGCAGTATTCTCCAGCTCGTTGAGCTGGGTCAACGTACCGGTGAATTGTATGTAGAGGCTTACGCCCCAATCAATTCAGTCCTCGGTCCTGAAACACCCGCCACTCGAACCAGCTCACCCCATTCTTGGCTAGTGTTTTTCCTGAATGGTCAGATTGTCTATGCCGGCACTACAGACGGCAGCTTAAATCGGCTACGCAGTTATTTACACCGGTATGATTTAGAAAATTCCTTAGCCGATCTCAACGTTCCAGCGATCGCAACTTTTAACTCACCGGAATATGGCTATCTGTGGGCTCTTTTAGAAAACCATACGCTCACGCCTGATCAAGGCCGCAAGATTCTCAACGGCATGGTGCGCGAGACGGTATTTGACCTGTTGAGCCTACATCAGGGCTCTTTTATATTTAAACTATCACCAGGTCTCAGTCCCCAGTTGATGGCCTTTGAGATTAGCTCACTAGTCGCTGACACCACCACCCAAATTCAAGCGTGGAATCAGTTTTATCCCCATATTCAGTCGCCTCACCAATGTCCCACCCTGCTTCAGACACCGCCAGTTCATGATCCAGCTAAAAAATCCGCGCGGATGCTGGCCTGGATGAACGGTAATACCTCTATCCAACAAATTGCCCGCTATCTGAATAGAGGAATTGTCACGGTTGCTCGAGGAATTTATCCCTATGTGCGCCAAGGCATCATTCATCTGCCAGCGATTGAGCCTCCCCCCATAGTGCCAGACACCGCCGAAGACTGGAGCGCAACTCAGGTTCCACGCGTTGTTTGTGTTGACGATGGTGTTACAATTCGCCAGGCGATCGAACAAATTCTCGACGAGCATGGTTACGAAGCCACTTCCATCGGCAACCCGCTCAGGGCTCTGAGCTTGCTATTTCAACTACAGCCCGATTTGATTTTGTGTGACATTGCTATGCCCGAGCTAGAAGGCTATCAGCTCTGCGCCATGCTCAGGCAATCGACGATTTTTCGCCAAACTCCCATTATCATGCTCACGGGCAGAGATGGCTTTATTGATCGCGTCAAAGCTCGCATGGCAGGGGCAACTGACTATCTCACCAAACCCTTTGGCGCTCATGAATTATTGACCCTGGTGGAAAAATATGTGGGTTTAGGCAATCCTACCCGTCTCAAGCCTGATCGCTTATTAGCTCAGGCTATCCAAGACGACTTGGAACTAGAGCCGCATTCTTCGACTCTGGGATATTAGACTGCTCCATGCGCACCGCGAATTTAGTCTGCATCTCTAGGGGCGTGCCGGTTAGTAAAAGCCAAAATCGGCATCCATACATCGCATTTCTTTGTCTAGTAAGACTCGTCAGCTCACCTGAACACAATAGCTTCAGGCCATTTTCCAGACCTCACTAGATATTGCAACTCAATTACCGAATTCCCATTCATCATCACCCGCTTCAACTTAACCAATTATTCTAAAGAGCAAGCATTTTATAGGTTTACGGGTACCTTAAAAACACAGGACGCATCCCATTCACATCGCAGTCTTGGACACCGTCAAAGACACGTTGCAACGTGAAAATTTGAGTCAGGGCAGCCAATTTGCGAGTCATTGAATATTATGAGCATGGTTTTAGTGGTGGAAGACAGCATTCCCCAGCGGAAGATGATTACAGAACTGTTAAAAGGAAATGGTCTGACCGTTGCTGCCGCTAATGATGGTGTTGAGGCTCTAGAACAGATTGAGTCAGGTGAACAGCCCGATCTTGTAGTGTTGGACATTGTGATGCCGAGAATGAATGGTTACGAAGTTTGCCGTCGCCTCAAATCTGATCCCGTTACGCAAAATGTCCCTGTGATTTTGTGCTCTTCTAAAGGAGAAGATTTCGATCGCTATTGGGGCATGAAACAGGGAGCTGACGCCTACATCGCTAAGCCGTTTCAACCGATGGAACTGTTGGGCACGGTTAAACAACTGTTGCGAGCATGATTGTGAGGTAGCGAGGAGAATATGGTTGGCAATCCAGATTTTTTGACCGGCAAAGGGCAAGAGCAAGAGCCGGAACTACAAGAACTTGAAACTCCAGAAGGCGAACTCTATCTCCGCTTTTTTGTCTCATCCGGCGACGAATTTGCCTTACCGGCAACGGGTATTCGGCGCATTATTGAGCATCCCCCTGATCGAATTACGGCCGTCCCTAACGTATCGCCGCTACTGTTAGGTACCCTTAACGAGCAGGGGCGCGTCATTTGGGTCGCTGACTTAGGTCAGTTTTTGGGATATACCACTCAGCTGAATACCGATCGCACAGAGATTCCGGTAATCGCGGTCGAAGACCAGGGAACTATGCTAGGCTTAGCCGTTAATCAGATCGTTGGGACAGACTGGATGGATATCGAATCTCTGACTTTGGCCCAAAGTACTTCTGATACGATGGCGCCTTTTTTGAAAGGAGAATGGGCCATGGGTGAAGACTCATCTCAGCGGCTCGTTCGATTATTAGACCACATTGCTGTTTTGAGATCAGCTCGCTGGGCGGCCTAACAGTTGTATTGAGATTGCTTAAATGGCAGGAGATTGAGGAAATGGCATCGAGCACTGATTACACCCAAGCATATCAGAAAGCTGAGAGAGCCTACATGCAGGGCAGCTATGAAGACGCTGCTGAAATCATCGACCAGTTGGCTGCCGATTATCCCAGTGATCCCAGCGTCCTTTTGCTGCGAGGGCACATCTACTGCTATGGCCTGCACCGCTACGGCGAAGCCCAAGCCCAATATCGCGCGGTTCTCAACGCCACCTCTGATCCTGAATTCGTCGATTTTGCCCACAATGGTCTGGCCTACGCCGAAGAACAATTTGCGGCTAGCGGTGCTGAGGCGATCGCTAGCAATCCCGATGAGTTTGCTGGCGACGGCGCAACGCTGGCCGATATGTCACCGCCAGAAGCCGGCTACACCGATAACTCCGACGGTCAGAATGAGATTTTTGACGACGACGACTTTACGGAATTCAACCTTGAGGCCACTGATGCCGAACTCGATTTAGAAATCGATTCTCCCTTTGATCGACCGTTTGCAGAGGCAGCCGACGAGGGCGAGGCAGCGGCTGACGATCCGTTTGCGGCAACTGAAAACATCAATGCCGAAGCCGCTGCTGCGACCGACAGTCCATTTGATGACAGTCCGTTTGATATGGATACTGATAATCCGTTTGGGAACGATGCGGACCTCGCCGAACTTGATATGCCGGATTCAGAAATCGCTGGCGAAGACCCGTTTTCTGCTTTTGAAAACTTAGAAACCGCAGAAACCGACCCGGAACCGTTTGCCAATTCTCCCAGCGTTGATTTTGAGTCGGCCCCCACGCAAATGGAAGAGATGTTCGATGAGTCGGACTACGCGGCGGCGCCCAGTGAGATGCCGTTTTTGGATGAGTCCGATGAGCAAACTCTCTTTATGGCGGAGCCACCTCAGGAAGCCCCGCTACCAGAGACTGACTTGCCAGCAGCAGACGGACTGGAGGCATTTGCCGAAGCTGGCTATTCTCCCGATGAGGCATTAACGGATGAAACCTATGCCGACCCAGACTACATCGATAATGGGGCAGCGATCGCCGATGACAGCGCCAGCAGCCAGAGTAACGTTGATTTTCTCGATGATTTTGACGAATTTGACGATCTCGGCAGTATTCCCGACTTCGAGCTGACTGACAGCTCAGCTGGGTTCACTAGCCCACAGGCAGGCACCTCCGGCATCAACGCCAGCGATGATGCCATCGAATCAGATAGCTTTGGAGCGTCAGATTTTGCGCTGGAAGACGAGAATTCCTCCGCAATTGATGACGAAGAAATTTTCAGCATCTCGGGCGTTGCCGACCAGCTGCCAGCCTTCGCTCAGGTGGATGAAGACGACGCTCAGCCAGCCCCCTCAGAACAGGGGACGCTGGCCTTTTTAGAAAACTCGCCGCTGGACACCAAGAAAATTATTGTGGCAGGAGCCGCCGGACTCGCCTCATTTATTACAGCAGGAGTCGTTTATTTTGTCGGCTCCACCGTGATGGCCGATCAAGAGATTCGACCAGGGCCCGCTGCGGCGATGTCGTTAGCAGCTGGGGTGGCCGGGTTTGGCACGGCGGCTGGAGTCGGTCATTTAGCTAATCGCCGCACCAAACAAGGATTAGCAGATTTACAAGCGCAGTTTGCTGCCGTCTCTCAGGGCAATCTCAACGCCCGAGCTACGGTGTATGCCGAAGATGATGCTGGCAAACTAGCATCCGGATTTAACCAGATGGCGCGAGTCATTTTGACCACCACAAGTGAAGCTCAGCGAAAAGCTCAAGAACAAGAGCAGGCCAAAGAAGATCTACAGCGTCAGGTGATTCGCCTGTTGGACGACGTGGAAGGGGCCGCCCGCGGCGACCTGACGGTCAAAGCAGAAGTGACGGCTGACGTGCTCGGAGCCGTTGCCGATTCCTTTAACCTGACTATCCAAAATCTTCAGGAGATTGTCCAGCAGGTGAGTGCAGCAGCACGACAGGTAAGTGCAGCCTCGGCAGAAAATGAAACCTTTGCCCGCAGTCTATCGGCAGACGCACTACGACAGGCGGAAGAGTTAGCAGTGACGCTGAATTCGGTGCAGGTGATGACCGACTCGATTCAGCGGGTGGCAGAGAGCGCCCGCGAGGCCGAAGAGGTGGCCCGGTCAGCATCGGCGACAGCACTGCGAGGCGGCGAATCGGTAGAACGGACGGTAGCCGGTATTCTTGAAATTCGGGAAACAGTCGCAGAAACCACCCGTAAGGTGAAACGCTTGGCAGAATCTTCCCAAGAAATTTCCAAGATCGTGGCCTTGATTTCGCAGATTGCTTCTCGAACGAACCTACTGGCATTAAACGCCAGCATTGAGGCAGCTAGAGCCGGCGAAGCCGGTCGGGGCTTTGCGATTGTGGCTGATGAGGTGCGACAGCTAGCGGATCGAGCCGCCAAAGCTTCCAAAGAAATTGAACAAATCGTTTTGCAGATTCAAAGTGAAACCAGCGGCGTGATGACGGCGATGGAAGAAGGAACTCAGCAGGTAATTGAAGGCACGCGCCTAGCTGAACAGGCAAAGCGATCGCTGGAAGATATTATTCAGGTCTCCAATCGCATTGACGTGTTGGTGCGTTCCATTACCGCTGACACCGTTGAGCAGACCGAAACATCACGAACGGTGGCTCAAGTTATGCAATCCGTTGAGTTGACGGCCCAGGAAACTTCTCAAGAATCACAGCGCGTGTCCACGTCGCTGCAAAA